>JAEURO010000060.1 GCA_016788345.1 Chthonomonadaceae bacterium | reverse complement strand
AAACGGGACAGTTGTGACGACCCCCATCATTTCCCAATGGCCGGTGACCGAATCCTTACCTCGGCTAAGTTCGCGTAGGCGCCCGAAACGTCCGGTTGGGCTCTGACCAATCCCGCCAGCGGCCAGAAAACCCAGACGGGCCAAGTTTGGTGCATGGAACCCACCAGCCGCCTGCCATACATGGAGCAGGGTTGAAGGATTGTCAGTGTCACCGAACTCGGCCGCGTCTGGGGCATGCCCTGCCCCAACTCCGTCTAACACGAGAACAATGGCCCTACTCATGAAGGCATTATGCCGCCCGTGCATGATGGACAGTGGAGACTCGCGGATCACTCCTGAGATTTAGAATCGATCCGCACTGTTCAATCTTGGCCTTTCCTGATTTCAGAGGTTGGACAAGAACGATTCCACTGTCATGGCACCAAGGTCACCTTTCTCACGGTCGCGGACGCCGACAGTTCCGGCCTCAAGATCCTTATCGCCAAGTATGAGCATGTACGGCACCTTCATCCTCTGGTTCTCGCGAATCTTCTTGTTCAGCGACTCGCGCCGGTCATCCACCTCGACTCGTAGGGCACGGGTGTCGTACGTTGTGTCCTTAAGCCGGTCAGACAGTGCGATTGCCGCCTCGTTATGTCGGTCCGCAATTGGCAAGACAGCGATCTGGGTCGGGGCGAGCCAGAAAGGGAAAGCCCCTGCGAACTGCTCGGTCAAAAGGGCGATCATGCGCTCCAGTGAACCGAATGGCGCGCGGTGGATCATGACTGGTCGGTGGGGTTTACTGTCTTCTCCTACATACTCCAGCTCGAACCGTTCAGGAAGGTTATAGTCGACCTGCACAGTCCCCATTTGCCATTCTCGTCCAAGTGCGTCTTTGATCATAAGATCCAGCTTTGGCCCATAGAATGCGGCGTCCCCAGGCGAAACCTCATAATCCATTTGCATTTGGTCACAAGCGTCGGTAATTGCTTGCGTGGCAGCGGTCCAATTGTCGTCATGACCGACATACTTGTCCGAGCCGGGATCCTTTGTTCCAACCCTTGCACGAAAGTCTTTCAGCCCAAGCTTTTTCAGTACGGTCTGCATGAGGTCGACCACGCCAATAAACTCTTCCTGTAACTGGCCTGGAGTGACGAACAAGTGTGCGTCGTCCTGTGTGAACCCACGCGCCCGAAGGATCCCGGTCACTTCGCCGCTCTGCTCGTAACGATGGACTGTGCCGAACTCTGCGTAGCGCACAGGCAAATCTCGATAGGACCGCATTTGCGCTTGATAGATCTCAATATGGAACGGACAGTTCATGGGCTTAAGGATGTAGGTTTCCTTTTCTTCATCCTCCATAAAGGGAAACATCTTGTCGCGATAGGTTTGGATGTGTCCAGACTTTTCGTACAGCTTTATGTTGCCGATATGCGGCGTGACGACTGGTTCGTAGCCCCGCTTGACCTGCTCCTTTTGGAGAAAGTCGGTCATCACATGGCGCAACGTTGCCCCTTTGGGCAACCAAAGCGGCAATCCCGTGCCAACACGGGGGGAAAACATGAACAGCCCCAGCTCACGACCCAATACGCGATGATCCCGCTTCTTGGCCTCTTCTAGGTTATGCAGATATTGCTCAAGTTCGTCTTTGGTTTCGAATGCCGTCCCATAGATTCTGGTCAGCTGTTTGTTTTTGACATCGCCCCGCCAATAGGCTCCTGCGACGCTCAAGAGTTTAAAAGCTTTGATTTCGGACGTGTTTTCGACGTGGGGGCCCCTGCATAGATCGACAAAGCTCCGCTCTTTGCCTTGTTTGTCGATGGCCCGTTGGTCATAAAAACTCACCTCCTCGCCATCCGGGATTGCATCAAGGAGTTCAAGTTTGTAAGGCTCGTCTTCTGGCTTGTGCCCATTGAGGATCAGCGCACGCGCTTCTTCTTTGTTCGCTACCACACGGCGGGTGATGGGCTGCTTGAGGTTGGCTAGCTCGCGCATCCGGTTTTCGACTTTGACCAGTTCGTCCTCTTTGAACGGCTCAGGAAAGTCGATGTCGTAGTAGAACCCGTTTTCGATTGGAGGGCCGATAGAAAGCTTGGCCCCTGCGTAGAGCTCGGAGACTGCCTGCGCCATAAGGTGAGCGGCGCTGTGTCTGAGCCTATAAAGGTGTGATTGTTCGTAACTCATAAGGTGACCCTCGCAGACGATGCGAATGAATTGTCAAAGTCACGCTGTCTCCAGCAGACTTCTTACGAGGATACCCGCGTCATGACCCTATTTCCGGGGCTCGACGCGGAACAACGTGAACGAGTGACCAGGCAAGCGAATCCGGAACTGGCCGCGCCTGCCATGGATCCTTGATTCTCTCGGCTTGATCCTGTTTGGCACATCCAAAGAGTTTTCAACCAAAAGGTCAGGTGAAGACATCTGGATCGCAACACCTGTATTGGCTACCCTTCCGCCTTTGACTACTAGATCGAGATCCACGGCCTGCCTTGAAGAATTTACTGTTTTCAGGACAAAGTCTCCTGACTTTATGCGGCCTGCGACCGAATAGAGGGTCTGCATCTTCGGAGGGCGCTCGTCAAAGACAGCAACCCCATCTAATCGGCATACGACCCGCTCAGGCGAATAATCGACCTCGATCTCGTACCACTGACCAGTATCGACATGCCCTGGAACATCTCGTCCAACCTGGGACTTAGTCCCCGTCTTAGCCCATTCGATTGCGTGTCGGGTGTTGCCCCAGCCCCCAATGTTCCACCACAAATAGTCGCCCTTCCCCTTCAACCCCACTGTCACAAGAAACCCTTCGCGGCCCCCGGTCTTCTTGGCTTTGCAGCGAAACACATATCGATCCGATTCAAGGTTTCCAGACCACAATCGCGCCCCTTCGGCATCGCTTGTTTGTCGATACGCTCCGTCAAACCTCCACCAAGTGCCAGATTCCTCGACCGTACTGACCCAAGTTTCTCGCCCACCGACCTTGAGTGAAACATCTTTGAACTCGGCTTGCGTCGCCCAGGTGCCGATTCCAGCACGACCAGAGGGAAACCGCTCCTGCACAAACCCACGGTCATATTCAGACTCCACCACCTCCGCCAATTGGTTAGAGCTGAACAACTTTTGTACATGGTACGATGGCGTCACGCAGGTCCGATAACTGTCAAAGTAGATGAGGTCGGGGTTCCAAGCTTTGTTCTTGACATTGGCGAAAAGAGGTGCGTATGACGCCATCGACACTATATCCCCGTTCCTTTCTAATCCCGTCATAAACGCAGCTTCTGCCAAAGCCGCCTTTAGGTTTCCATTTCCGCAACCTTGGGTGACTGCATACTCACCTACATACACCTTTGGCCCGTTCCGATCCCTAGTGTCGTAGCGGTCAGCGTTCTGAAAGAAAAATTCGGGCGAATTGTAATAGTGCTCGTCCACCATTTCGACGCTTGCCGATTTCGGGACTCCGCCCCAATCATTGGCTATGAGTGTCACAGAAGGAAACCGAGCCTTGATCGCTCTCACGAAAAGAGGGTATCTCGCTTCATAGTCTGGACCGCCGTTCTCATTCCCGATTTCCAGGTACTTCAGATGAAAAGGCTCACGATGGCCATTCGATTCCCTGAGACGCCCCCACTTTGAGTCCGCCGGTCCGTTCGCGTACTCGATCGCGTCCAAGGCGTCTTGAACATGCTCGTCCATTTCAGCAATTGGAATGGATTGACGGTGGGACATTCCGCAATTGATGACGAACAAGGGTTCCGCGCCAAGATCTTCGCACATTTGAAGATATTCGTGATAACCCAGGCCATTGTCGCTGGTGTAGTTCCACAAGTTGGGCACGCTCCGCCTCTCGGCGAGCGGTCCAATCGTGGTCTTCCACCTGTAGGCCGTGGCGCATGTGTCGCCTTCTACCCAGCAGCCACCCGGAAACCGCAAGAACTTTGGTCGCAAGTCGTTGAGGCGCCTGGCCAGGTCTAAGCGCAAGCCATTTGTCCTGCCCCTCCACGTGCCTTTCGGAAAGAGCGAAACTTTTTTCAAACGCAAACTGCCGGGTTCGAGAAGGGCGACTTCCAATCGACCGGAACTCGAGCTTCCCTTTGCGTTCAACAACACGGTATGGGCCCCTGGCACCAACCTAGCTCTTCCGAGCACTTTGCCCTCCTGGGTGGCCAGTCGGATTTCTGCCTGACATCCAGCTCCATCAGTTGAGACTTCATACCTGGCTATGTAGCTTTGGCCCGCCTGAATGTTTATCCCCCAAAAACCATCGTTTTGGGCCATGGCTCCGGCTGGACCGCTGAGCTCTCCAGTGGGGAGGAGTGTCGCACCCTTGCTCTTTTGCCAACCTTGCTTGGCACCTACCCTTCGGAAATGAGGGTCTCGAACGAGCTCGCCATATATTCCGCCGTCTCCTGCTTGATTGATCTCCTCAAAAAATGCTCCAAAGAGTGTGTGACTTACTTTGACCAACGGCTTATCCAATCGGACAACCATGTGAGTCGACCGTGCCTGCGGCAACACAGTCATAACAGCCAGAATTCCGAACATAAGAAATTATGGTGCTAGTGTCTCCATGTCCGTCATAATAGGGAACCTTGTGGGAGACTCACACTGTCTAAGAAAAAAATGAAGGCCGCCTTGCTTGTTAGCCTCCTGCCCTGCGTCGGTATGGCCCAGCCCTCGCCGCGCGATGTCATGGACAGTGCCTTGGATCGTTTGGCGATGTCGGACAAAGTGGCGGTCACGACCCTTGGTGCAGAAGTCAGGGGCACAAGAGTGGTCGATGT
Organism: Chthonomonadaceae bacterium; assembly: GCA_016788345.1. Lineage (GTDB taxonomy): Bacteria > Armatimonadota > Fimbriimonadia > Fimbriimonadales > Fimbriimonadaceae > JAEURO01. Next base: position 8,455 of record JAEURO010000060.1, on the reverse strand, counting down.
CAAGGTGACGATCGCGTTCTACTACAAGCCTCTGGATCACGTCTTGCGCCTAGAAGCCATGACGTGGGAAGACGCAAAGCTGGTGTCGCGACAAGTTGCTGACGGTGAAGTGCTTTGGGACTTTGACGCCCGTGCAAACACATACTCGAGCCTTGTTTACGGCGACCTCGGAAAGTTATTGCCTAATTGGAAATCAAAAGTTTTTCGAACACTGCGGTTGCGGACATCAGGCGTCACAGCCTTTACGTTCAGGTTGCTGGATGACGCATTTGGACCAGGCCGTGGGATCCAGGCTTGGACGCCTTGGGTTCCAATGGCTCGATCCCAAATGGTAGATAAGTCGATCCAGTTCACTGCAAAATCACCAGGCCCGAACAAAACGACATACGGTTATGACGGAGACCCAGAATCTGGTTACCGGTTGCTCGGTGCAGCCTTCCGGTTATGGGATTCGGACGAGCAAGCCGTTCTCAAGCGATGGGACACGGCCTTGACGGTCGATTCTTTACCGGACAACACGGATTTCGGATTCACCCCTCCGAGAGGGGCAAAGCCAGTCGTGATCGATCAACGTCTAGGTGGTTAGCCTAGTTCTGGCTGACCTTCGGGACATAAGCCAGATAGACTAGTTTCTTGGACGCCGCCGAAAACCCAACTAAGATCGTCTGGGGTCTTGCCTGGCCAGCTGTAGCCTTGAATTCACTACAAATGGTGAACTCTTTGCTCGACAGCTTCTTTGTCCAGAGCCTTGGAGTCGAAAGCTTGACGGCGATCGGCGCGGCGATCAGCTTGATTTTCTTGCTCTTTTCAATCGCTATGTCACTTGGCACTGCGGCAACTGCCCTCGTCAGCCGGTCGTTCGGTGCAGGCGACCTGGCCGAATGTGTGACCGCTAACAAGAAGTGCATGGGAACGGCTGTGGCGGTGGGTCTCGCGTTGACAGCCATTAGTTTGCCAGGTAGCAGTTTGCTGAGTTTGGCCATGCTTTCCGACAATGAGACGCACAGTCGGGCGCTCATGGTCACCTACCTGTGGATTTACGCCTTAGGATTGCCTGCTATTTTCGTGATCCAGGTTTTGGCCGGATCGCTCCGTGGAATCGGCGACACGAAGAGCCCGATGGTCGTCAGCGGCATCCAAATCCTATTGCACATGGGCCTCAATTTCTTCCTGATCAACCCAGGTCATACGATCGGACCAGTACGGATCATGGGTCTCGGTTGGGGGCTTACAGGAGCAGCGATCGCTATGTCAGCCAGTGCTTGGGCCGCTGCTGCCATCTACGTCATATGGACTAAGAAGACCCCTCTAAGCCATGGCGTTTCATTTGCTTGGCCAGGTTCAGCATGGCTGAGCCGCATCTTCAGAATCGCCTTCCCAGCCAGTCTCCTGTCCGTCGTACGGGTCACGTCCCTAATGGCGTTCACGTCGATCCTTAGCAAAGTCCCGGGAGGTGGCGCGGCGGTTGGAGCCCTCCGCCCCTCGTTTAGCATCGAATCCCTCGCCTTTATGCCAGGGTTTGGCCTTTCAATGGCCACGTCAGCACTAGTTGGACAGTCTCTGGGTATGGGGAGGCCAGACCGGGCCGAAAAGCTGGCTTGGTTGGCGTCGCACCATGCTGCGATTGTTGGAACTTTGGCCAGCGTCTTGTTGTTTGTTTTCTCCCACCAAGTCGCTTTGGCTCTCGTTCCAACCCAACCGACAGTGGCGGCCCACGTCTCTGAGTACTTGCGGTTCGCATGTACCACAGAAATGCTGTTCGCCTATGCGATGGTGCTGATCGGCGCCCTACAGGGGGCAGGCGACACCCTGAGCACATTTTGGATGACCATAGTCTGTATGTGGATGGTCCGCGTCCCTCTTGCCTGGCTGCTGGCGCACCCGCTCAATTTGGGCGCAGCTGGGTGTTGGATGTCGATGGCCGTGAGCCAGGGGGTGCAGGGCCTCGCGGCAATGTGGCTCTTCAAGCAAGGGGCTTGGAAGCACAAAAAAGTCTAACGCCGAAGAAGGGACTCGAACTGGTCCGTGATCCGCTCGATGTCGAAGGTCCTTTCCGCGTAAGCCCTCGCGTTTGCTCCCATCTTCTGTCGCAAGTCCAGGTCATCAGCCAATTTCTTGGCACCGGCTACAAACCCATCGATGTCGCCAGGATCCACCACGATCCCTGCTTCGTTACCCTGGACTATCCGAGCGGCTAAATTTTCCTTTGGGATAGCCACTAGCAGAGGCTTGCCCGCACACAAGTACGTGAGAACCTTGCTTGGAACGGAAAAGACCCCCGCATCGGGCTCAAGCACTGCTGTCAGCACGTCTGCTGTCGCAAGCATGTCTGGCATGGCTTCAAACGGCTGAAACGGCAAGATCTTCAAATTGTCCAGGCCCAGCTCAGACGATCTCTTCTTCAAGAATTCAATGCTTTGGCCCTCACTGACAACTATCATCCTCGAACGATCTTTCAAGTTGTTTGCGAGCTGTACGAGCAGTTCGGGGTTATGTTTCATGCCAAGCGTGCCCGAGTAAATGAAGTTCAGACCATCGGAGGTGTCCGTCGCCCGGCCCCAATCGTTGACTCTTTCTCGCACCGGCATGTCGCCTAATGGAGCCCAATTTTCAACCACATAGATTTTCTGAGAGTTCTTGACAGGATCCGGCAAATAGGGGCGGAAATCCTCAGAAATCACGACAATCTTGTCGCTCTGGAGCAAGAGCTTGTTCTCCAACCTTACATAGTGGTTGCCAGCCAAGGTTCCAAGTCCTGCCCACTTGCCACGCATGAGTCGTCTAACGGCTTGGCCAATAAGATCCTGCACCCAAAACGCGAAAAGCACGCCATTTGAGTGGCAATGGTCGAGCATCAACTTCTGGGCGTCAAGGGGCGTGTTTGCGGACAGTACAATATCCGGTTTGTACGTCGAAATCCTCTGGACCACTTTTTGGCCATGCTCGATGTCAGATTTCCTGCGTTTGAGGACATTAGACTTATCCACTTTCTTGTCAAGCTTGATCGGCTCAACTTGAAAGGTGTCCGGGTCACCGTCTCGCTTGGCTAAAGCTCCTTGTGGGGTAAGAAAAGACCCGGAGTATAGGTGTAGCACATGATGCCCCCTCCTCGCCAAAGCCCTGCTCAGTTCGACTTGAAATGGGTGCCCAGAATAATCGTGGACAACGATCCTCATAGTCAGACTTTAGACTTCACATTGCTTGTAATCTGGTCATAGATCCAAGCGTAGGTTTTTTCCATGCCTTCTCGAAGTGAAATAGACGGCTCCCACCCGAGTTCCTTCTCAATCAAGGTGTTGTCAGAACTACGACCCCGCACTCCTTTTGGTGCGTTCAAGTTGTAATGCCGATCGAGCTTAATACCAGCAATGTCTTCAACCATATCGACCAATTGGTTGATTGACACCATTTCTGCGCTGCCTAGATTAATTGGGTAATCAATATGGCTCGACATTATGCGGTCAATACCATACGTGCAATCATCGATGTACATAAAGCTGCGGGTCTGGTGCCCATCGCCCCAAATCTCGATGTTGTGGTCGCCTGTCAACTTGGAATTGATGACTTTTCGACAGATCGCGGCTGGAGCTTTTTCCCTCCCTCCGTCGAATGTTCCGTGAGGGCCGTAAACATTATGAAACCGTGCTACACGTGTCACGATCCCAAAGTCTTCCATAAAGTGACGGCACATTCGCTCACTGAACAACTTCTCCCAGCCATAACCGTCTTCGGCCAGGGCTGGATATGCGTCCTCCTCCTTTAGTCCCGGGTTATCGACATCTTGCTGCTTTTCACCGTTATAGACGCATGCAGACGAAGCATAAAAGAACCGGTGAGCCCTCTCTTCCTTGGCAGCCATCACCATGTGTGTGTTAATAAGGACGCTGATCATGCAGAGGGCTTTGTTGTTTTCGATAAATCCCATGCCACCCATGTCTGCTGCAAGGTTATAGACAGTGTCGCAACCCTTGACGGATTCTACACAGGCATCCCATTTGCGAAGATCCAGGACTTTATTATCCGCGTAATCCCAAACTTGATACCACTCTTCAAACGGCTTAATGTCTACGGCGACGATGTCATTTATGCCTTTATTGCGAAGGTATTCGACCAAGTGGCCCCCAATAAATCCACCGGCTCCGGTGACAAGAGTCTTCTTACCAGCCATGCAAAGACTATACCGTCCTTAGAGTCGGCGCCCCTAGGCAACTCTTACAGGCCGAGCACGCTTGCTGTCAGTTCGATGGCCCGCCGACTCGATTTGACGTCGTGGGCCCTGATCACAGACGCTCCATTCACTTGGGCGACCACTTGTGCAGCCAATGTCCCTTCCAATCGGTCATGTGCCGGCGAATCGTGCAGGATTTTGCCAATAAACGACTTTCTACTGACTCCAATGAGGACAGGGTGGCTCAGTTCGCAAAGTCCTGACAGTCCCGCAAGGAGTTCGAGGTTGTGCCGGACGGTTTTGCCAAATCCAATGCCGGGGTCGACCCAGATTCGACCAGGTCTTACGCCTTGTGCCATCGCCCAATTGGATTTCTCTGCCAGATACGCTTTGACCTCTGAAACGACGCAACCGTAGCAGGGCGACTCTTGCATTGTGCGGGGATCCCCGCTCATGTGCATCAAGCAAACTGTGCAACCGCTAGAAACGGCTAGCTCCACCATCCCGGGCGATCGTAGGGCCGTCACGTCATTTATGATTTGGGCCCCGGATTCGAGGCACGGTTCGGCGACCTCGGGCTTCGACGTATCGATCGACACAGGGACTCCAAGCTTAGCCAGCTTGTCCACGACTGGCCTGACCCGGGCCAGTTCGATCTGCCAGTCAACTGAATCGGCTCCGGGCCTAGTCGACTCTCCCCCGACATCGATGATGTCTGCGCCTTCGTCGACCATTCTAAGGGCGGCGTCGTAGGCGTTAGCTGGATTTAAGTAGAGCCCGCCGTCTGAAAAACTGTCTGGAGTCACGTTCAACACTCCCATTAGCGCGGGACGCCCGGCCGGCAAGACCATCGTCAGACCGCCTGGGCCAGTCCAAACCCTTCATGGAGGATTTTCACAGCCTTGACCAGCTCACTTTCAGGTACAAGACAACTTAATGAGTAGTCGCTGTCGCTTGTCTGCAAAACGGGCACTTGGGCTTGCTCAAACCTTTCCATCACGTCCAAAAAGACACCTGGCTGTTGCATGTAATCGTGCCCGACAACGCTCACCATCGTACAGCCTTCAGTTACCTTCATGGGCACGCTGGTGACTGTGCCGAGGGGCTCAAGAAGATCGATCTGAGACCCCGCTCCCTCGCTTGGCTCCGCCCCGACTTGCGTCATATAAATAGCCTCTAGCCCCATCGGGACGACAAGCCCGTCAAAAATATCTACAACGGTCGAATATTGGTCTCTCTCGACCGCAAAGCCTATCGAGTCTGGGCTCAAATTGATCATGTAGAGGTTGATCGCGTGACGCGCCAAGATCTCGTACACTTTCGCGGCGAATCCAACCCGGTGGTTCTGCAAGACTACGTCGAGAGGAAACTGGACAAAGACAAGCTTCCCACTATGGGTGACTCCGGTGACCCTTCTTCCGGGAAAATCGTCCTTAGGCACAATTTCGGTGCCTTCGTCGTCAGAAAAGGTGTTTTTGACCCAGAGAGGACAGTTGAACCTCATCGCGATCTCAGCGGCACGGGGATGGACGACTTTCGCTCCCAAGTGAGCAACTTCTGCGACTTCGTCATACGTGACTTTTCGCAGTGTGGGGGCGCCAGCGACAATTCGTGGGTCGGCGGTCTTCACCCCGTCCACGTCAGTAAAGATCTCGACTCGCTCAGCATTGAGCGCAGCCCCCAATCCACTGGCTGTAGTGTCCGATCCGCCACGGCCAAGGGTCGTCAGCTCAGCGCCCGGAAGTCCACCTTGAACCCACACCCCTTGGAACCCACAGACCACCGGGATAAGACCCCGATTGACCGCTTCCCTGATCCCAAGTGGGTTTATGGCTAGAATCCTTGCGTTCCCATAGACTCCGTCGGTCCGGATTCCTGCCTGGCCACCTCTGAGCGATATCGCATTGTGGCCCAAAGTTTTGAGCGTGTGGGCAAAAACCACTGAAGAAAGAATTTCACCACAAGCCATGAGCAAGTCGAGCTCCCTGGGGTCAGGCGAAACTGTCGCATCGATGTCTCGCAACAAGCTGATTAAGGTATCCGTCGCATAGGGCTCTCCCTTTCGGCCGATAGCACTGACAACAACAACCGGCCAGAACCCTTGTTCTCGGCACGAGATAACCTTTAGGGCAGCTGTGTGGCGTGCCTCACGCGTCTGGACGCTTGTCCCGCCGAACTTCATGACAACAGCCTTCATGCCTCAACCAACCTATCGGTCAAGCGTGCAGCGACTCCGTCTACTTCGTCGGACTTAATGACCAAGAGCACTCGGTCATGCATGTCACCCAAATGGTCGACCTCACAGCCTGTGCCGATGACTTCGCTCACGACCCTGGCGATCAATCCCTCTTCATCCCGCATGTTGGCTGCAAAAGCAAGGACAATACACCGGCCCTCTTTGAGTTCGAATTGAAACCCTTCCAATTCGGTCGCAACCTTTGTGCCCAGGCTCTCTGGGACCACAAAGCTCATTCCTGACTGTGTTAGTTTCAGGAAGTCGAGACTGACTCCTGCCTGGGACATCGCCCGAAGAACCTCGATCCGGCTCCGTGTGCTCACATGCACGGTGACGAAACCGCGACGGATCTCGACCCTGTTGATTCCCCTTGGCTTCTCGAATTCGGTCTCTTTCCCAACGACCGGCTCAACCGTTGTCGCTAGTTCCCGGCGGAAGGGTTCGGCAGAGGTCGAACTCATAGCCGACAGGTTACCTGGTGAACTCAAAAAGTAGGGCACGGACCGGACCGGTTGATGGCCAATTGCGCAAGACCGTCAGACGGCCCTTTTGGACCGCATCGGCAAGTACGGCCCTCCACCAGAGGTTAGGGTCAGACTTCATAGCCGTAAGTTCTTCTGAGGAATAGGGTTTCGACGTCATAGCTTCCAACCACCGGGTTGCGGTTTGCCGATCGACGATTCCTGGACCGAGATTGACGTACGCGTGGCTGAATCCCAGATTGACCATGGCGTCGGCATAGTCTCGGCCAGACGTCATCGACTCGTAGGGGATCAATGTCGAGTGGCCCGGATTCGCCCACATGTACGGAATGTTCAAATAAGAACCAAAGACCTCGTCGTAGAGCGCCAGTTTTTTGATCTCGGCAGAAGCTGTGATGTCTTGTGCAGGTCCAAAGAAGGGCACTACCACCCTCTGATACTCTTCTCTTGTCACTTGGCCGGTCACCACCGGCAGCTGCTGCAGAGTTTGTGTCGCAAAAATAAGTCCGAGAGAATACGCCGCCTGCACACCCATGGCCAACCTGGCCAGCCACTTGGATTTTGTCTTTTCTAGCGTCCCACAGGCGACCACAGCCAAAGGGACGACAATCATGACAAGGTACCGGCTCTGTTGGCTCAACACAAACCACTCGGCTAAACAGACCCCGACGACGGCCAACACAGCCTTGCTTCGCCGGTTCATTGGCGCAAGGCACATGGCTACGAACCCAAGTGCCAAAGCCGCAAACCCAATCGAACCGGTTGGAAACCCGCCTCCTTCAGTCTGCCTAGGGTTAACGTACCTGCCAGGCTGATAGGCCAGCCCAAAAACTGCGTCTCCTAATTGAGTCGGAGAATATCCTGGGCCAAAACTCTTCTGCTCTGCTTGATAGATGTCGGCTCTCCAGTCGTTCCAGAACTTTCCTCCCAACTGCTTATAGAAGAAGGGATAGACCGGGTTGCCAGTTTGTACTGTACTCTTGATGTACCAGGGACTGGCAATCAAAAGGGCACCGAGCAGAACAACAGCGACTTGCTTGCCCTGCGACTTGGCCCTCGTTATCGCGGTTAGGGCGAGCCCAACAAGCGTGACGGCTACGATCACCTGTATCCCGGTGTGCTTTGTGCCCATCGCAGAGCCAAGGCACATCGTTGCGAGCCATCCCGCCTGCTGATCCTTACCTACAAACGAGTGACAGGCGTAGAGGATGCCTAGTCCCGCGAAAAGACCGTGTGGCAAGTCGACATAAGCCGTGCCAGCTTCCCACAGCGCCACTGGACAACCCAGAAATCCAAGCATGGCCCAAGGCGCCGGACCGGGTCCAAAAGTGCGGCGCGTCAGTCCAAAAACGGCCATCGCACCTAAGACATACCATCCTAAGCTGAACGCCTTAGCCCCTTCTTGCCCTCCCCACTGGAGTCCCCAAACGTTGAGCATGTCGACAGTGAACGGAAAATTGGCATGATGGATCCCAGGAACAAAGGTCACCTGTTGGGCCTGGATCCAGATCTTTGGGACTGCAAGATGATAGGCCAAACTGTCCCAGTCTCGACTGTCGCAAGGAGCGA
>JAEURO010000005.1 GCA_016788345.1 Chthonomonadaceae bacterium | reverse complement strand
GCTGAAGCGCGAGCGCGTCGACCTTGTCCGTCTTCGCTCGACCGTCCACGAACCCAAGATACTTCTTTGCCCTGGCCGGGTTCACGACAAAACAGGCTTTCCCGGCCTCATGGGCATAGTCCGCGGCCAGCTCGTGGTAGCGGCCAGTGGGCTCCAAACACCAAGCTCCCGCCTCCCGGGCCCAGCCTTCTAGCTCCTTGAGGCCTTTCACGGAGTTGGGAAACTCCTTCACCTGGCCTTGGAACGCGCACGCCAGCGCTCCCTTCGACACATCGATTCCAACACATCTCATGCTCTGCTTCCTTCTGCGCCGGCAAGCCTCCTTCAGGCGAGACCATGCAGAGCATCGGCGGTCTGAGCCGCGGCATTCCTCATCGTCGCACTTCGAAGGTGGCGGGAGCAACGCACGCGCGGTCTGTCAAAGCAGAATGGCCGGGGAGGCTCCCCGCCTACCGACATGCACAATTCTAGTGCACTCCACGACCATACATGGCCGGGGTGATGACTTTTGCACCCCGGTTCCGATGGAACGCCCAAGTTCCTAAGAGCCGCTCGCAAATGCTAGCTCCTCGGTGAGCCATGGGATTCGATCAATAGCCTCAACAAGAGCAGTCTCCATTGTGTCGCACATCGGGAAACCCACAGTCGAGCTCGGTATCCAACACTCTTCTTCCGCGTCCCAAAACTCTCCCTCAAACGAGAAGAAACCTTTCTCGTGGGCATACACCACGGCACGCCGATCCCCCGTTGGGTTAACGATCTTACGTCCCGGCCGCATATCCGCGATTATAGATTGTCCAAGACTTGACCATGCCCAGTAGAATGGGCGCATGAGCGACACCACAATCTCCCGCCGGAAGGCGTTGGCCCTGGCCGCCGGGGCGGCTGGTGCGGTGGCAACAGGGGCCAAACTGCCAAAAATGAGCCAGGAAAAGCCAAAGGCGAGCCTCAAGCAGTCGGTCTGTCGCTGGTGCTTTGGGGGCATTGCACTCGACGACCTCTGCGTCGCGGGCAAGGACATGGGGCTGGTGGGGATCGACCTGCTCAAAGAGGACGAGTTCGCGACCGTCAAGAAGCACGGCCTCATCTGCACGATGGCGCTGGGCATCACCACGATCCCTGACGGCGCGGGGCCAGGCCGCACGATACATCAACCTGGCCGCACAGTCTTCTCCGGCAAGGGCCAGCCGCCTTGCACCGCCTGAACAAAGGGGTATACTCCCGTCCACATGTCCGACGGCTGGCTGGTGCTGAAGAACGCGACAGGGAACAACCTGCGCGGGGTGGATGTGGCGGTGCCGCTGGGGTTGTTCGTCTGCGTCACCGGTGTCAGCGGGAGCGGGAAGAGCACCCTCGTACAGGACACCCTGTTCCCCCGCCTGATGTACGAGACCTATGGCACGCGCGGGGTCTGGGCCGACCACGACTCATTGACCGGCCACGAGCAGCTGGACAAGGTGATCGACATCGACCAGTCACCTATCGGTCGCACCCCGCGGAGCAACCCCGCCACCTACACAGGCACCTTCGACATGATCCGCGAGCTCTTCGCCAAGACGCCGGACTCCAAGATCAAGGGCTACAAGAACGGGCGCTTCAGCTTCAACGTGAAGGGCGGGCGGTGCGAGGCCTGCAAGGGCGACGGGATCATCAAGATCGAGATGCACTTTCTGCCCGACGTCTAGGTGCCGTGCGAGGTCTGCAAGGGCAAGCGCTACAACCGCGAGACGCTGGAGGTGCGCTACAAAGGCAAAAACATCGCAGACGTGCTCGAGATGACTATCGAGGAGGCCTGCGACTTCTTCCAGCCGATCCCCAAGATCCACCGCAAGCTGGCGACGTTGCTCGATGTCGGCTTGGGCTACATCCGCATGGGGCAGCCAGCGACGACTTTGTCTGGGGGCGAGGCGCAGAGGGTGAAACTGGCCGAGGAGCTCTCCAAGCGGTCCACCGGGCGAACGATCTATATTCTGGACGAGCCCACCACTGGGTTACATTTCGAGGACGTGCGGCGGTTGTTGACGGTTTTGCACCGTTTGGTGGACCAGGGTAACACCGTGCTGGTGATCGAGCACAACCTGGACGTGATCAAGACCGCCGATTGGGTGATCGACCTCGGCCCGGAGGGCGGGACGGGAGGCGGGCAGGTCGTGGCGACGGGGACGCCGGAAGACGTTGCGAAGGTGGAGGAGAGCTGGACAGGGCGGTATTTGAAAGGAATGTTGGTGTGAAAGGAGGGACCAATCGTAGGCAATCAACAAAGCAAACGGCAACTGGATCGACCATTCCACGGGCCTTGGACGGCTGGTCAAAGGAGCAGTTACGGTCCATAGACACATTCTGGCTACTTGAAGCGGATTCAGGGGCATATGTGGCACTCCGTTCTCTAAATAACTATTCAGAAGCTGCTTCGAGACAATGGAACAGAGTCTTGCGGCAAATGAAACGCGTGTCAAATTCCATCGGGACGAGCCCGTGTCCCATCTTCATCGATATTCACTTTATGCTGGAGGCCATACATCGTGTGGGGTCACTCGCAAAGTGGATTCAGAAGCAAGCGGGCGGCAAACGGACAATGGAGGTCATTCAGTCGTGGCAAGGCTATTTCAAACCTATCAAAGACATGCGCGACCATTTGGCACACTTCGAGGAGAGACTGCAAGGCGGATCTCGAATAGATTGTTTGGATAATCGATACGACCTTGGCAACCTTTACAACAGGACTTTTACATTCGGCGGAACAAGTATTGACTTAACAAATTTTGGTGCCTCCAAAGCTAAGACTTTCGTAAGAGAATTCACCTGCGCACTTCTTTGTGACAGAATCGAATCCTTTCAATCCGAGAATCCTAATACCCTTACAACAATTCTTGATTCTTGCCTTCGTCAATTCAATACAAAGAAACAAACTGAATATGTTAATCGTCTCCTTCGAGAACAATCAAGTTAAGGAGACTTAATAGTAAAAAATCACGAATATAGTGTATTAAGTGAATGTTATTTTTGACAGTTAAGCCAGTTTGTGATTCTGACATGTTTAAGAGTGAGATGCAGAGATGTAAACGAATACTTATTGAATACTTGCAGAATCATAAAGTCCCTTTGCATTTCAGGTACATTAGCACGCAACAGCGCGACACGAACGAGCTTCAAATCGAGGTAATATCGAGAGACCTCTTTTAAGTCGGTTCTATAATGCAGATGTCTGTACTCGGTAAGCCAGATTTCAAGATCTGTGGGCTGAAGGTCTGGATTCACCATCGGCAATTCGAGGAGTCGCACGACGAGTGGGACGGAAATTGCCTGACTGTGACTGTCCATTGCGCAACGGACGGTGGTTCGGTGCGATTCAGCGGAACGGTTCTCGATGCACCCAGCATTGCCGCATTTGCTGATGGATGCCGGCAGCAGTTGGCAGGCGTCTCCGACTTAGCCGAGCTCAAATCTCTCGAACCAAACATCAGCGTCACGATCCGAACGTGCGAGGGTCTTCATCCATTTGAGGTCCTCGTGGAGGCGACTCCAAACGCCGCGACCCAACACCATAAGTTCCTTTATTGGGTGTACAAGGAGGAAATTGTGCAATTGCTGGAAGACCTAAATGTGGTCTGCGAGAAATTCCCAATCAGGGGTGTATGAATTGACTCCTTTCACATTGCTTTGCAACCAGATTTTTGGGCTTCACGTTCAGCCTCGGCACGGCCCAAATCAAGATGAAGACAGCTGCCGATCGGAACTTCCGAAGATGCGCGTTTGGCTATACTGCCTCAATGGTACGAAGCGACTCCACCGAGGTCTTCCGAGTCGGAGCTATTCCTCTGGTTGCAATCCGAACGTGGACGAACCGCGTAAACCTAGGGTCAACAGTCCAGCAACTCTGCGGGAAAGCCTGGGAAGGAGTCAAAAAGCACCCGGAAGTTCAAAAACCAGGTGCCCTCATGGTCGCAGTCTACTGCCCTGACCCGACCACAAACCCCAGCACAGCAAAAGGATTGGAAGTGGCAGTCGGTGTGGAAGTGTCGGGCAGTTTTGATACCGACGGCGAATTGGCATACTTCGAAACTCCTGCCGGCGAAGTTGCCCACATCACCCACTTGGGCCCGTATTCAAAGCTCGGGGCAGCGCACGAAGCCGTCCAGGAATGGGCAAAAGACAAGGGTAGGACATTCTCGGGCCAAAGTTGGGAAGTCTACGGACACTGGACTGAAGATGAAGCTAACCTTCAAACCGACATCTATTACCTGCTGAAGGAGTAGAAGGGGATAATATCTCCGGGCTGCGGGATATCTTGAGTCAGTTGCTGGAGGAGGCCCACCATCAGGGTCTCCGACCTTGTCTTGGTTGCCCGAGATTGGCTGCGGGGCTTTATAGGACGTGGCGAAGGTGGAGGAGAGCTGGACAGGGCGGTATTTGAAGAGTCTATTGGCCTCAGATTTAGAACGCGGGGCGTCATAAATGCAAGATCGATACGCGGGCGATGTTGGAGACTTCAGTAAGTTCCAATTACTACGGGCTGTTTCACGTATGAGCGGGGCACCCCTCGGCCTGTCTTGGTACCTCTTTCCTGATGAAGAGCACAACTCAGATGGACGACACCTTGCTTACCTCGATAAGCTCGAATACAAGGCTAGTGAACCTGAGCTCATCCAGGCACTAAGTCAGATCCCGAAACAAGGCCGTTCCGTGACCAACCTCGAGCGGGCGGGCATCTTGCCGGACACAACGTTGTTCTTCACCGAGCAGATCCCGAGAAAGGGCGGTTCGGAGCGTGCATCTTGGTTTGACCGGTCGCGGCAAGCACTCTCATCAGCACAGGTCATCATGGCTGACCCAGACAACGGGTTTGTACCCCCTTCTGTGACGCCAGGTTCAAGCAAATACGGGAAGTACATCGTTGATGGCGAGGTCGCAGACCTGCTCGAAATATCTCCATTGGTCATCGTTTATCATCATTTTTGCAGGACGGGGACTCATCAAGCGCAGACTCGAGAGTTGATTTACCGTTGTGATAAACGATTAGATTGTCGGCCGCCATTAGCGCTGCGGTTTCGTCCGTATTCTCCAAGGCTTTACGTGCTTCTGGCAAAGAACGGGTGGGCGGAAGATTTAGCGAGGTCAGTAGTCAAGTCTCTTGAATGTCACAGCCCAAACCATTGGAAATCGTCAACGACTATGTTTGGTGGCTGTGCCTGAAGGATGTCTTGATCTAGCCACACGGTGTTAAAACAAATCTGTAATGACTTTTGCCCGATGAGAGAAGATCGCCTCCACCTGGCGGCGCACAAAGAGCGCGTGGATCAGGGGTTCAAGCACCCCACCCGGAGCCTCGTAGCGAAGGGAATCCGTCATGCGTGTCTTGTCACCGATGGCTTCGAACCTGTGTTCGTGCTCCCACAGCTTGTAGGGGCCCTTGCGCTGCACGTCGACAAAACGGACTCCCGGCTCCCAGACAGTGATTTCAGTCGTCCAGTACATGGGAAAGCCGAAGAGTCTCAGCTTATAGTCGATAAGGGCTCCCGGACGCATCTGAATTGGCAAGGGAGTCAGGATTTCGAAGCGTAGCTTGGTGGGGGTGATCCGTTCCAAGTTCTCGGCACGGCTGAAGAAGTCGAACACAGTCGCCAAGGGCGCGTCCACGACCGTTTCGATCTTGAGCGAACGGACCGCCATCAGATTCGCCTCGAATCGATTGCCCAATGCAAAAGGGCCTGGCGCTGCCGGCGGCGACAACTCAGGTCGCCGGGTTGGCAGTTCTTGCGCAGTTGCGCCACGTGCCGTTGGATCGCGATCCAGCGCTTGATCTGCCGCTCGTCGTCCTGGATTCTGCGGCCCATGTAATAGCGGCAGTACCACTGGAACCACCCTCGCGGATCCTCGGGGTGGATCCAGCCTTTGGCGACCCAATACGCGAGTGGCTTCGAGGCCGAAACACCAAAGAAATTGAGGCTCGCGTTCGCGCGATAGGGGCTGAGCTTCGCGTTCTCGAACCAGTCGGCGGGAAACTCGGCGCGGCAGTCGGTCATGTATTTTCCACCGAACACTCCCAGGGCCAACATGTCTCTGGGCGTCAATTCGGGTTTGAACCGAGGGTCAAACCCCTCACCTGGTGCGCAGACCAACTCGTAGGAGTAGACGTGTTGCATTTTGTCATTGACCGTCACGATAGGATGGAGTTGCTTTCGCATCTAAGTTTCAAAAATCTTTCTTGTCCCCCGTCAATCAATAATGCCACACGCGGTAGCTCAGCACTTCGCGAAGCGGTCCGACCCTGCCCCACCTACCCCAAAATGCCAAGATTGAATGCAATGAAAGGAGTCGTTTTGGCGGCGGGCAAAGGGAGCAGGCTATATCCCGTCACGCACCACGTACCCAAGCCATTGCTCCCAATCTGCAATCGGATGACCATGGAGTACGCATTTGACCAATTGCGCGATTGTGGGGTCAAAGAAGTCTGCGTCGTGGTGGGGAGCAACGAGCCCCAAGTCAGAGCCGCGCTGGGGGACGGTTCTCAATTTAACCTAGCCTTGTCCTATGTCAAGCAGACAGAGCCGAAGGGGCTCGCTCACGCCGTTGGGTTTGCTAAGGAATTTGTTGCCGGCGACAGCTTTATACTGTATCTTGGCGATGCCGTCTACAGCCAGCCACTCAGGCCGTTCGTCGACAAGTTCCGGCAGTCAGGGTGCGCGAACCTCAACCTAGTCAAGGAAGTCGCGGACCCGTCTCGGTTTGGAGTGGCAAACGTCTCGGGAGACCGGATAACCCGGCTTGTCGAAAAGCCAAAAAACCCAGAGTCAAATCTAGCGATGGCAGGAATGTATGTGTTCGGTCCAAAGATCTGGGATGTTCTTCCGAACCTCCAGCCGAGTGGGCGAGGCGAATATGAGATTACTGACGCTATCCAGATCCTCGTAGACCAGGGCGAAACAGTCCTAGCAGGAAAGTACGAAGGCGAATGGTTCGACACAGGGACTTTGGACAGCTTTTTGGAGACTTCTGGGCATTTGTGCAAAGGTGGCTCGTTGATCGGAGAGGGTGCGGTCGTCAATGCAGAGGTCGGGGAGAATGTCGTGATCGGGGCAACCGCGCAGGTCACTGCCACGTCGCTCTCAGACTGCGTCATCCTGCCTGGCTCCAAGGTCACGGTCACTGGCCAAGTGGCGCACTCTTTATTAGGGGGCCATGTGGAGAGCAAAGAGTGCGTAAACGTTGTGGCCTTCAATGATGAGCGAGGGCCTTGAGTCAAGACATGGATTTGGAAAAGCGGCTGGCGTTCGCAGAGCAAATCGCCCGCGAAGCAGGAGACTTGGTCCTTCAATCGTTTCAGTTAGTCAAGGACTTCAAATTCAAAGACGACGAATCTCCCGTGACTTCAGCCGACCTGGCAGCCGAAGAATTGCTTAGAGACCGAATCAAGCGAGAGTTTCCCGGCGAAGAGATTTTGGGTGAGGAGCATGGGGGCGACCCCGAATCCGCAGACCGATGGGTTCTTGATCCAATAGATGGCACCAAATCCTTTATGGCTGGCGTTCCGCTTTTCGCCACCCTGGTGTCATATGAGTGCGACCAAATACCGTTGCTTGGGACAGCCTACTTCCCTGCCCTTGGCGAGCTCGTATCGGCAGCGAGGGGTCACGGCACCCAGTGCAACGGCGAACTCTGCATGGTGAAAAGCAATGCCGATCCAGGCAGGGCCATAATCGCGACGGCTGGGCATAAATCGGCCAGGATCTCCGGGAGAACTGAAGGGATCGATAAACTGGCTGCGACCTGTCTTGCGACCCGCACTTGGTGCGACGCGTACGGTCATGCCCTGGTGGCCACCGGCCGTGTGGACGCGATGATCGACCCGGTGGTCTCACGTTGGGATGTCAGTGCAATGGCTGTCATTGTCCGCGAGGCAGGCGGATGTTTCACCGACTTTTCGGGTAGAGAGCAAGTGACCAACGAAGCAATCAGCGTGACACCAGGCATGAAACACGTCGTTTGGGAGGCGTTCGGAGTCTCATGAGCGACCTCGCGCCAGTCCGGTTGCTCGGAGTCGACTTCGGTCGTAAGAACATCGGGTTGGCCGTCATGGACCTTGCGACAGGCCTGCCCAGGCCGCTCAAACCTCTGTCGGCCTCCGGCACTTTGAACAAAGACGCAGTGGCACTCGTGCAAGCCATGAAAAAAAACGATGCCCAAGGGATGGTGATCGGACTCCCCCTAGATGCCAACGGAGACACCAAAATGTCAAGGGTGGTGCGCCAATTGGCCGACAAGTGCTGTGAGCTCGATGTGGACGTATGGCTTGTTGATGAATCTCTCACGAGCCAAGAAGCAGAAGCAAACCTCTCGCGCTTAGGCTTGACGGCTGCGGGTATTCGCGCTCGAGTGGACTCTGAGGCCGCCTGCCAAATCCTCTTGAGGTACACGCATGGCTCGTAACAGAGCAGGGTTCGGCTGCGCTGTTTTCTCAATCCTAAGCCTCTGTGGGCTCGGAACTGGGGTTGCGATCCTCTTTGACCAGTCACGCCCTCTTGATCCTGGGCAACCCATCACGATAAAGTTTGAATCGGCCGTGAAGACCTCGGATGCTTTCGAAAGACTTCAAGAGTCTAAAGTCATTCGCAACGCAGGGGCTTCGAGCCTGATGGCAAAACTAATGCGGCTCCCAACCAAGATTGAAGCGGGAACGTATAAGGTGCGACCCGGCGACAACTTAGAAAAAATAGTGCAGTCTCTTCGTTCACCCATCCAACATCTTGTTCGGATCCCCGAAGGATGGTGGGTGGCCAGGGTCGCCCAGAAGCTAGAAGAATCGGGCATATGCAAGGCTGAGGACTATCGAAAAGAGTGTGCTGATTTTGCAGGAGACATTGATCCCGCCCTCAAACTAAGAGGACGTAACTTGGAAGGATGGCTGTACCCTGACACATATGACCTCCCAGTCGGTGCCGGCGCCCAAAAAGTCATTCTTAGACAACTGAAGAACTTTGCGAACAAAGTTCTGCCAGAGATTCCAGCCTCGGTAGATGTGCGCCGGACACTGGTCATAGCGTCTCTGGTCGAACTCGAAGCGGCGATCGATGCCGATCGGTCCAAGATAGCCGGTGTCATCGAAAACCGGCTAAAAATGGGGATGCCCTTGCAGATCGACGCGTCTGTTCTCTATGCCATGCAGCAATGGAAAGAGCTTGGGCCAGGCGAGGTGCGAACTGTAGCCTCGCCATACAACACCTACCTGCACAAAGGACTTCCTCCAGGACCCATTTGCTCGCCGAGCCTCAAGAGCATCCTGGCTGCCCTCAATCCTGATAGTCACGGATATCTTTACTATGTCGCAAAACCCGATAGAAGCCATTTCTTTGCGGTCACCTATGACGACCACTTAAAAAACATTAGGCGAGCAAGGTCCGGTGGGTCGAAGTGAGACACTTTCGATCTGGAACGTTTGACCGCGAGAGCATGCCTGTTGCGGTCAGAAAGTTAAGCCCTAAGGAGTCGTTGGACAGCCTAGACAAAGTCGATCTCGAGGCCATCGCCCAGTCGGGCAAAAAGCTCATCTTGCTCGACGTCGACAACACCATGCTTCCTTGGCGGAGCCGTGACATCCCGCAATCGACGCGCGACTGGCTAGACAAGGGTCGGGCGCACGGATTGAATTTTTTTGTACTCAGCAACACCCGCCATCCTGAACGCCTTGAAGCGATCACCAAGGAACTCGGACTAGAATTCTGCCGAGACAAATTTAAGCCGAGCACCAAGATGTATAAGATCGCGCTCGAAAAATTTGGCGTCAGAGCCGAGGACGCGGTTATGATAGGTGACCAGCTCCTGACGGATATCCTCGGGGCAAACCGATCTGGAATTGACGCGGTCTGGATCCGTCCGATGGAAAAGAGAGAGTTTGTCGGTACGCGATATCTAAGCCGAAACGTTGAAAGGTTCCTGGGATTATTTTTGTACCGCTATTTTCAACCAGACGCAAACGCGATCCCCCACGACCCTGGGTTTTTCCAACACGACACCGTCCGCCAATTTGTAAAGTTCTGTGTGGTCGGACTGTCGTCGACGCTCATCGACGCAGGTCTACACTATGCCTTGCTGTTCGTGGTCCCCGCAGGCCAGTCCACGATTGGAGGTGCCTTGGGCCAATGGTTGATGGAAACGTTCCCTTCGCTGTTTGGCGGCGCCCGGGTGCCGACGGACGCGGCCTTTCCTGTACTCAAAGTACCTACCGCGTGCCTTGCAATCCTCAATGCCTTTTACTGGAACCGAAAGTGGACCTTTGGGCTCGAAGGCTCCGCCGGCCGGTCTCGCCAGTTGCGACGGTACTTCCTAGTGGCGCTAAGTGGCATGGCACTGAATACATTCCTGACGACGGTTTTCAACAGGATCGTCGCCGGGCACCCGAAAGTCTCGTGGGCCGTCGCGACCGCCATCGCTACCGCCGTGGTCGCATTCTGGAACTTTTTCGGGTCAAAGATTTACACCTTCAGGGATGCAGACGCGGAGAAAGCGTGACTACTTGGCACGTTTGGAACGAGGCGCCAGCCGGAGATTTCGCAGTCATTGGAGACCCCGTGTCACATTCATTGTCGCCAAGAATGCACGCTGCAGCTTATACACAACTCGGCCTAGCGTTAACCTATCATGCGGTCCTTGTCAGCCGACATAGCTTCGAGTCCGCCTTAGCACGGTTGCAGCAACTCGGGTACCGTGGGGTCAATGTGACGGTTCCCTTAAAGGATCTGGCATTGGAGCATCAACGCGAATCCTCTGACGCCCGCTATGGAGGGCTCAATGCTTTGGACTTTCAACGTCATGAGGGTGTCAACACAGACGCGCCAGGTTTCCTGACCACTGTCAAAGACTTGCCACTGCTGTCGCGATCTGCTCTTGTGTTGGGTGCAGGAGGCACGGGGAGGGCGTTGACGGTCGCGCTTTTAGAGTCAGGGTTCGACGTCCACATATGGAACAGGAGCCGCGAACGGGCCGAGAAACTCGTCCAGGACTTCCCATCAGTGCGATTGGCAGATGCGCCTCGGCCGAAAGGTTTCGGGTTAGCCCTCAACACAACATCGTCCCGACTCATGGGCGAAGATCTTGACATTGATTGGGAGGGGGCCGAGGGTACGGTCGCCTATGATGTGTCGTACGGCACGGGCCCATCACAGTTTTTGAGGTCTGCCCAGGCGAGGGGCCTCACAACAAGGGATGGCCTCAAGATGCTGGTGGAGCAGGGCGCACTCAGTTTCGAGTGGTGGACAGGGTTGCCTGCCCCGCGGGACGCTATGTGGTCGGCAGTCCAATGAAAATCCTTCAGCCAAGCCCAGAAAACATAGTGTCGACCGCTCGCGCAATTCAAAGCGGAAGGGTCGTCGTGATTCCAACCGAGACCGTTTATGGCTTGGCCTGTCACGCACTCGACAGCCGCGCGGTCCAACATGTTTTCGAGATCAAAGGCCGTCCTCCGGACAATCCCTTGATCGTTCATATCGGAAGTTTCGACCAATTGGTTGACATCACAGAGGTTGTCCCACCTGCTGCGAAGGCGCTCGCGAGCCGGTTCTGGCCCGGCCCCCTGACCCTCGTTCTGCCCAAGCGTCCAACCGTCCCTTACTGCACAACTGGCGGGTTGGACACGGTCGCTGTTAGAGTTCCCAGGCACCCGGTTGCGCTCGCTGTCATCAAGGAGTCAGGATGCCCCGTCGCCGCACCAAGCGCCAACCTCTTCACCAGACTGTCCCCGACTTCTGCCCACGAGATTGACCCCGCGATACTCTGCCAAGTCGATATGGTCCTTGATGGTGGCCAATGCGAGATTGGGCTTGAGAGCACAGTACTCGACCTGACTTCAGACGAACCCATCGTTCTCCGCCCAGGCGCCGTGACCAGGGCTGACATCCAAGCGGTGTTGGGCCGCCCCTTGGGAAGCGGTCCGCCAAGCTCAGTTCGAAAGTCGCCGGGTCAATATGCCCGGCACTACGCGCCCCGTGCCCAAGTCAAACTCGTCGACCGGGTACCTGTGGGTCAACCTGGCCTGACTCTTGACCGTCCGGCAGATGAAAGGCAAATCAGGATGCCAGCCGACCCGGCAGCTTATGCTGCAAATCTCTATCGCTCGTTGCAGCGGCTCGACGAAACAGGAACTGAAGACATCTTTGTCGAGCTTCCTCCGCGGGATCCTGAATGGGAGGCCGTCCACGACAGACTCAAAAAAGCCAGCACATGGGCCTAAGTCGGGCACCCTCCGATCAAAGGGACCCGTAATCTGGTAGGTTGGACTTTGCCATGCGCCTGTTGACCTTAATTGCAACCGCCCTCTTTTGCTCAACCGCATATTCTCAAGGACAGTTTCAGCCCCCTCGCGCAAAAATCCAATATGCACCTGACCGAACTTGCGATCTCACAGACCTGTCGGCCGACATCGACGTCGACTATGAAAAGCGTACGATTACCGGGTCCGTGACTAACACGTTCGTCCCGCTCAGGGCTGGCCTAAAGAGCATCCTCTTGCATGCCGGCCCACCAATAGAAATCCTTGCCGTGACAGCTAACGGTAACAAAGTCACATTCAAACGAGCCGAGAGGGACTTGATCGTCGACGTTCCTAACGTGCAGAAAGGCAAGGAAGTCAAAGTTGTTGTGAGATATCGATCCAACAACGCGCGCGGAACCGGCTTTGGCAGTGGTGGCGGCGGCTGGCATTGGATATCCCCAAACGCCACAAACAAAGACCGGGTCGGGTTTTGGACACAGGGAGAGACGAGATACAACTCTGACTGGGTACCCACATGGGACTATCCAAACGACCTGGCGACAAGCACGACCCGGACGACAGTGCCTGCGGATTGGGGCTTGATCGGCAACGGAGAACTCGTCAGCGAAACAACAAAGAATGGGCGCAAAACAGCCGTTTGGCGTATGACCAAGCCGCACGCAACCTACCTCCTCGCCATTTATGGAGGGCTCTTCGACATAAAAAAGGATTCGTGGTCCGGAATTGATCTCTGGTACGTCGTTCCAAAAGGGTCAGGCTATCTCATCGACTCGTCTTTTGGTCACACGAAGGACATGCTCGCCTTTTTCTCTGAGAGGCTAGGAGTCAAGTATCCGTGGAACAAATATGCCCAATGCGCTATGTACGATTTCGGCGGAGGCATGGAGAACGTCACGGCGACAAACCTGGGAGAAGGGTCTCTCACCGAACCGCGTGACGGATACTACTTGATGGACAGTCTGAACTCACATGAGTTGGGCCACCAGTGGTTCGGCGACTTGGTGACATGCAAGGATTGGGGCGACACGTGGCTGAACGAGAGTTTTGCGACATTCATGGAATCCATCTACATGGAACATAGTCGTGGAGCCAACGCCTATGCGCATGAAGTTGAAAACAACACCCAGGCCTACTTGCAAGAGGCAAGGAGGTACAAACGCCCAATTTCGACCCGCCTCTACTCAGACCCTGACGATATGTTTGACAGCCACTCTTATCCAAAAGGTGGAGTCGTGCTCCACACCCTTCGACGTTGGTTAGGAGACGAAAACTTCTTCGCGGGCCTTAAGAAGTACCTCGAAACCTGGAAACACACACCGGTCGAAAGCACCCAGCTCCGTCGAATAATGACTGAGACGACCGGTATCAACTGCGACCGATTCTGGGCCCAGTGGATAGAAAAACCAGGTCACCCGGTGCTTGAATATACGTGGGCGTATGCTGGCGGCAAGCTACAACTGACAGTCAAGCAACTCCAAGACACAAAGGATGGGACACCCGTCTATGAGACCGAATGCAAGGTCGGAGTCTTCCACGGAACCTCAATGGATGTCAAAACTGTCATGTTGTCCAAGGCAAGCGAGACGTTCGAAATCACGACCAACCAACCAAGCGCAGTCGTACTCGACCCTTTTCAAGATTTCCTGCGAGAGATTCCCAAGTACAACTGGACTGAGACCGAGCTTCCAGTGATTTTCGCCCATGCTCCGAACGCTAGCGACCGAGAAAGGGCGCTTGGACTGATGTTAGGAGGAACCTCGATCGACTACACACTCATGGCGAAAGTGTTGGCAGCTGACAATGGCATTAGTCCTGCATTTGACTCACTTAACCAATTGGCGAACAAAGCCGAACCGACACTTCGAACCTTTTGGTTGAGTGAACTTGGACATAAGAACTACCAGAGACGGGCGACCGCGGTCCAAGCGCTTGCAAAGCTTCCACCGGATCCAGGAACTGTGAAAGCCCTTCGCGCACAGATCACAGATGCGAGCCCGATTCAAGTGGTTATCAACGCGATCAACGCACTAAAAGCGTGGGACGCAAAAGGCAACCGAGATGTCTTTGAACTTGCCGCAAAATTCAAAGACAGACGGTCAAGAATCAAACGAGCAGCCGAAAGTGCCTTGAAGTAATCTCACCATTTGGTTGAGTCGGTCAAGCCTGGCCACTTGTCTGTCCTAAACGGACTGGCTGGTAGTCCGGCTTGATTGAACAAGTTTGGCTGTGGCGCTGTCGACCATCCCATTCGTACGGCCACAGGTCGTAGCACTTCGTCGCTATAAACCAACACCGATTCACCTTCGATTGTAGCGATCGCCGGCTTCCAAACACGGTCGGCCCCGGCGATCTCAAACTCTCGCAAGGGGCCACCAATGGCTTGAAGCCCCAACCCGTGATCAAACGTGAGCCGCGCATAAGGACCGCTAAACTTGACCTTTTGGTAGATCGGCCCGCAGTATTCAAATCCGGTCTGCTTGTAATCCTTTGCCAGGGCCCAGAGAGCAAGCCTATGTGCGGGGGTACGTTTATCTTGAGGATGAATGTCATCCAAGTTGCCAGTTGCATCGGTGATGACTGCGACACCAGTTTTTGGCAGTTGCAGCGCAAAGTTCTGAGCTTCTCTCAGCTCGGCGGCAGCGGCAGATCCATAGCCCTTGAACGGGGCGATCTGCACGAAGTAGAAAGGAAAGGTCTGGCGCCACTCTCGTCGCCAGTCCTTGATCATCTCGGGAAACAGCCGTCGATACTGGAAGGCCCGCCCTACATTGGACTCTCCTTGGTACCAGATGGCTCCTTTGATCGGAAACCCAGTTAAGGGAGAGACCATCGCATTGAACAATGTCGAGTGCTTTTTCGAGCGGAGGCTCCCTTTCAATTCTGGAAGTTTCATGAGCCCTGTCTCACTCGTCCAAAGCTCAGCTTCGGTGCCTCCCCATGTTGTGTCTATAAGTCCGATTGCGACACCCGTTTTGCTGTCGAGTTCTTTCCCAAAGAGATAGCCGACGGCAGAAAACCCCTTGACCGAGTCGGGGCTCGCTGTCGCCCATTGACCTTCGCAATTGGCCTGAGGAGTGTCCTTCATATCGTTCTTGACCTGAAACAGTCGAACCCCGGTTTGGTTTGCCGACGCAATGTCCTCTGCCGCGTTGCCGGTCGAGGCTAACGGCCACTCCATGTTGGACTGGCCACTGCAGACCCAAACATCGCCAACCATGACGTCCGAGACTTGTATATCGTCAGACCCCTTCACCGAGATCGTATAGGGCCCACCAGCCTCCGAAGTTGGGACTTTGATCGAAAAAGCACCGAACCTGTCGGCAACCCCCATAAATTCGCCCTTGACCCAACTTACTTTGACGGTGACACCGGTACCTGGCTCGTCCCATCCTTTGACCTGCAATGTGGACATACGCTGCACGACCATGTGGTCCTTAAAAAGTGAGTGAAGCCGCATGTCAGCGTCGGAAACAGGGAGCATGAGGAGGGTCAGAGCGGACACCATGACGGCCATTATGTTCCAAGCGGATGGTAAAACGAAACATGCATGTTTATCTTCTCAAGGCGATGCGTGTCACGCCAGACATTTTTCGCAGGCTAGTAGCCCAGAACAAATGCTTAGACACACCCACTGGCCCAGACCGGTTTTCACCCCGGGAAGTAGTCGCGCACCTTGCCGACTGGGAACCCATCATTCGAGGGCGAATGGAGGCAGCAGTCGCGAACAATGGGGCCAGTGTCCCAACGTTCGACGAAGGCGAGATGGCCGTGCAAAACAAATACAACGAGTGGGATATAGAGCGTGCCTTGTCACTTTATGGTACAGAGCGCGGGAAAACGGTCTCTTGGCTCGCAAGTCTCTCGAAGGATGCCTGGACCCATTTTGTCGTCCATCCCGAACAAGGTCCACTGACAGTCTACGACATCGCCAACATTATGGTTGGGCACGACATGTACCACGTCGATCAATTGACTTCAGTCTGTCTCAGTGATGGATGAGTTCTTTCACTTGGGCAGGACTTGACCCCCTGCCATCGAGCGCAAAGTAGAGCGCGTCTTCCAATTTTGTCACCAGTTCAGACAAATCGTGGTTCCGTTCCACGTAGTCTCTTCCCCTTGCGCCCATCGCCTCACGTTCTTTTCTAGACATCTGAGCCAGTTCCAGGGCAGCTTGAGCAAGCCCGGCTGGGTTGTCTGGCATCACTGAGATCCCGGCCCCGGCTTCATCGACAGGGTTGTTCCCTGGGTCTCCCGAAAACAAGACTGGGCGGCCGGCCCCAAAGTAGTCGAACAGCTTATTCGGGCTAATCCCCCAACGATAGACCTCGGTACGCTTTAGAGGCAGCAATCCAGCGTCCGATTCGGCCATGAGCCTATGCACGTCTGACTTGGGCACTGCGCCAACAAAAGACACATTTTTGAGGCCCAGTTCCTCTGCCCGTTTGACGATCCGCGGCTTCTCCCAACCGTCGCCGACCAACTTAAAGTTGATTTTGTCTTCGTGGCCGTCCTTCTGCAACTGGCTCGCGGCTTCCAACAGAGTGTCGAACGCATAGGCCAATCCAAAAACCCCAACAAAGGTGAAGGTACAGACTTGCGAATCTGGTATGGGCTGAACTGGCGGCAGATCTGGCACGTTGACTCCGTTAGGAATCCAGAAAACAGCCTTTGATTCAGCTCCCTTTTCTTCGAAATATGTGGGGCAGACAGGTGGCAATGTGACGATGGCCTTCGCTTTCTGCACAAGGCTTGATTCCATTCGCCTCATCAAAACGATCAGCGGATGATTCTCTGAAAAGTGTCCAAGATCAATCAAGCTTTGCGGCCACAGGTCTCGCACCTCATAGACAAACGCCGCCTTCAATCGCTTTGCGAGCTTAAGGGCCGCCATCGCAGAAAAAGGATGGGGGCTGGATCCAATAATAATGTCTGGAGATTCGAAACTGGCCAAGAGGGGCGAACTTTTGACTCGACGCCCAAAGTCAATCATCCCGATGAGTCGGCGCGGCCCAGAACTCTGATATGACATGGACTTGATCCACACTATCCGGACCCCGTCGACCACCTCGACCCTCTCTTTCTCACCAGAAGACAACTTCGAGTCGGTCTTCGACCAATGGTTAAAGCTGCCAGCGACGAGCGTGACGTCATGGCCGCGCGAAGCCAGCTCTTTTGCCAATGTGAAAGGCCTCGCCCCTCCTGGTTCAGTAGGCTTCACCGCATAACGGTGAACGATCCAGACCTTCATGTGCCAACACCCTGGCTTCCTGCCACAACTTGGATCGTACCTGATTGGAGCCACGGTTGAACTCTGCCAGCTGTCAAAAGACCGTGATCCTGCGGCAAGCTAGGTAAACTCGTTTCTTCGGTATCCGGGTGACGCTTCCCACTCCCCGCTTCCGTGCATCATTTTAGGACACAGTCATATGGCAAAGAAGATTGCAAGCGTCATCAAATTGAACATCGCTGCAGGCAAAGGCACTCCAGCCCCTCCCGTAGGTCCGGCGCTCGGCCAGGCAGGGATCAACATGATGGAGTTTCTCAAAAAGTTCAACGAGCAAACCGCGCCGCAGATGGGTTTCACCCTTCCTGTAGAGATTACCGTTTTCGAGGATCGCAGCTATGCGTTCAAAGTCAAGCAGCCCCTCATGACCGACCTCATCAAGAAAGCGATGGGAATCGAGAAAGGATCGAGCAACCCCAGCAAGGAGTCTGCCGGGACTCTGACACGGGAACAAGCCCTCTCAGTCGTGAAACTCAAAATCGCAGACTTGAACACTGACAACGAAGAGCAAGCATTGAGGATCGTGGCGGGTTCAGCCCGATCCATGGGAATTGATGCGAATTTCTGAGAACTTTTCGAAGAAAACTCTGGTATAGGACTGTGGAAACGATAGACTCGCAATTCTGTCTATTAGTTGTAAGTCCATGAAACCCATGTCGCTTGGCGCCGCAATAGCCTTGTGCCCGTTCTCGTGGGCGGGGCCGGAGAGCGAACCCTTTGGCCCGGCGCAAGTTGCCGCCGACCTCATAAGATCCGCAGCAAAAGCTGACATAGCGTTCTTGCCCGCAGGAATCCTCAAGGCGTCTTTCAAGTCCGGGGACTTAGCTGGCCTGGTGGAGTTTCCAACTGATGAAATTGTTGTCAGCACCTTAAGTGGGGCAAAAATCCGCCAAGGCCTGGAGCGCTCAGTCGCCCTCTACCCTTCACCCAGCCAAGGCTTTCTTCAGGTTTCAGGCATTATTGTGACCTTTAGCAAAAAGGCAGGCCCCAACAGCAGGATTGTCGCGGTGACGCTGGCAGGTGCGAACTTGGACGACAACAAAACCTACAGGGTTGCAATGCCTGGGTTGCTGGCCAATGGCGGTCTCGGTTACTTCACGATCTGGGGTAAGGCCGATATCAAAGAGACTTTGCAAAACAAGAACCTGGAAACAATACTGAAGGGCAAATCTGGAACAGACACAGTCCCTAGATGGAAAGCCGTCGAATGATCATGTTTTGTCACAGACGCGGGAACCATCGGATACAATAGATCGGTAAAAGGGTCATTCCACCATGATCGGGTCGTTAGTCAAAGGGCTTGCCAGGGGCAAAGAGGAGCGGAGCGGGCTGTTCGAACAGCTCATAGCCCAGTCCTATCGACAATCCTACAACATGGCGTACCGCTTAACTGGCAATTCGACCGATGCCGAAGATTTGCTTCAAGAATCGTATGTCCGTGCCTTTCGGTTTTTTCATCGGTACGATGAAAACCTGCCGTTTACAAGCTGGCTCTACCGGATCATGACGAACGTCCACATTGACTCTGTCCGCAAGAAGAACAGGATCAAAACGGTCAGCATCGATTCGTCCGGCACAGAGAACAACCGCCAATGGGATTTCCCCGATTGTGACGCCGCTGCAGACATCACGATTATGGAAAGTACGCTGGAGGAGCCGATTCAACGGGGCCTCAAGGCCATGAACTCGGAGTTTAGAACCGCCGTTGTGTTGGCCGACATCGAAGGGATGAGTTACGAAGAGATCGCTGAAATCATGGACACTTCGATAGGTACGGTGCGGTCAAGAATCCACCGAGGTCGAAAACAGTTGCGGTCACACATTGAAAGCGTATATGGAGGTGCAGAGTGAACTGCAGGACAGCTGAACCGCTCGTATCAGCGCTCGTCGATAATGAACTTACCGGCGAAGAAGCCGTGCAGCTGAGGAACCACATGCGGTTTTGCAACAAGTGCCGGGCCCTCTACGAGGAGTCCTTGGAGATGAAGTCCAGCCTCAGAACTCTTAAAACGCACGTCCCACCAAGTGGACTCGAATCCCGTCTAAAGGCATCCTTACAGGGCCGGGCTCGAGGCAGACGTCCATTGGCCCTTGCGGGAGCCCTGATTTGTGCGGGGTTGGCGGCGGCGTCTTTGGCCGTTTTTCTTGACGCAAGATCTACGCCCAGACCGCAGCCTGTGGCAGCGACGACAACGTCCTCTTGGGAAGCCGATGCCGACCGTGCCTATCTGGGTGGGTCGGATCCCATGAGTGGAGGTGTGCCCGTCGTTGCAGTCGGTTATGCAGGCGGCAACTAGCGTAGTCCTTGGCCACCTCGTCTGGGTCTCAATTGTCGCGTTTCAGCCGGGGCCTGTCGATAATGGCGCCAAGGATCTTCTTAAGAGGGCTCTCACCAACCAGCGTGAAGTCGACTATCTTCACATTGAATCGAGAAGGTACGGGAATGGCGATGCTTTCGCACTTGTGAAAGTCCAGACTGTCGCGCGGAAAGGCGTTAAAGTCACCATCCTCCAACCCAGTTATCAGAGTGGCGTGGTCACGATCGACGACACTAAGTCTATGTCGACTTTTCAACCAGACGCAAACCAGGTCATTGTTCAAACTTCACCTGTGACCGTCCAGCCAGACATTAAGACCAGGTGGGAGCTCGTGCAAAAGAACTACGAGGTTCGGTTTGGGTCAAAGATCCTCGTGGCAGACATCCCGGTAAGAGAACTTGTCCTAGAACCCTCAAATGACGAGGTTCCAATCCGACACCTGTTTGTCGATCCCAAAAGGGCTGTCGTGCTCAAGTACCAGGTCGAGGACGAAAATGGGGACAAGAAAACAGTGTTCGACACCCGCTATGCCGAATTTGGCCGTGCCATTGCCGAGGAAGACTTCGGATTGCCAGAGGAGTCGAAAGAGGCTAACGTCGTCTATGTCCCGGCCCCAAGAAAGGTCAAGTACCCTAAGGACTCTAGACCTGAACTCGGATTCAGCGCCCGGCTCCCATCAAGCTTGCCGTACGGTTTCAAAGTCAGCAACGCCAACATTTATGGGAAAGGGGATCGGCGACACTTGGGAGTCAAAGTGACGGACGGCATGGCGACCTTGACGATCTATGAGTGGAAACGTGGGGCAGTGATCGCTCCTCCTGAAGCCAGGCTGGCGGTCTTTGACCGGTATAACATCGGGTATGGGATCGGAGTCGTACCAGGAGATTTCATGCCAACCGAGGTTCTAAGGGACATCTTGGACGCCTTTAAGGACGAAGGCGGTTAGGTCCTGGAACTTAGTCAGACCCATCACCTGTTTTGGAATTGTTAGAAAGACACTAAACCACAGTCATCTAAAGGAAAAGAACAAAAAACTATGAAAGATATCTTGAACCGACCATGGCTTGTCATTGGAGCAGGCGCCCTGGTCATCGGCGGCATCGTGTTTGCCCAAAGTACCAGAAACAACCCCACCATTTTCGGCGGAAACAACCCGATCAAACTGCGGGCCGCCGGCCTAGACACTGGCACCGACCTGACAGCCCTCAAGCAGCTTGACCATACATTCTCGAGCCTGGCTGAGGCCGCTTCGCAGGGCGTGGTCTTTATCACAGGCCCCGGAAACGAAAAGGAGGAAGGTGGCGCAATGACCATGCTTCAAGGCGTGAAATCTGGCTCCGGGTTTGTCTATCGCAGCGACGGATGGATCGTGACGAACGACCACGTGGTCGACGGCTATAAAACGGTCAAGGTTGTCCTGGCCGACGGACGCGAAGTCACTGGAAGGGTGGTTCAGGCCAACGATCCGCAACTCGATCTGGCCCTCATCAAGATTGAAGAGTCGGGGTTGCCTACCTTGGCCGTCGCCGACAGCAGCAAGATCAGGATCGGTCAGATAGCAATGGCCATTGGCGCACCGTTTGGCCTCGATGATTCGGTCACGTTTGGCCACGTCAGCGCCATGGGCAGGCCCGGTTTGATTCCAGACCCTTCGAGTGGACAGACCCGGGTGTACAGCGGACTCATTCAAACCGATGCCGCAATCAATCCCGGAAACTCGGGCGGGCCACTCCTTAACGTCGATGGTGAAGTCATTGGGGTCAACTCAGCCATCAACAGCCAATCTGGGTCGAGTGCCGGAATCGGTTTCGCGATCCCGTCTAACGTGGTCAAGGCTGTGGCCGACGAACTCATAAGCACGGGCAAGTTCGACCGCGGACTCATGGGCGTCAATCCGAGAGACCTCAAGCCGTACGAGATGAAGAAATTCAACCTCACGGGTGGTGCCTTTGCCGAGCAAATCGATAGCTCGACCGTCGCATACAAAGCTGGAATCCGCCAGGGTGACGTCATCACGGCAATCGACAGCCAGCCGGTCAGGGGTGAAATCGACTTGCGCGTCTCCATGTACAAGCATTCTCCCGGCCAAACGGTCCAAGTCACCTATGTTCGCGGAGGAAAGTCCTCGACAGTCTCGGTCAAGCTAGACGCCTATAAACCAGAAGTGGCAAGGAGCAAGTCCCAACCAGTTCCGCAAACTCCTTTTGGCAACGATCTTCGCGACCGGCTTTTTGGCCAGCCGCAAGAAAGCGAACAACCCGAGGTCCAGAAATCTGGAAAGCCGAAGCTGGGAGTCATGGTTCAACAAATCGACGCCACCGCTCGCAAGCAGTTTGGTCTTCCAGCCGATGTTGCCGGTGTCGTCGTGACGAACGTGTCAGACGGTTCATTTGCGTCGAAAGTCGACCTCCAATCTGGTGACGTCATCCTTGAAGTCAACAATTCCAAAGTGACCACGGTCGACGACCTGACCGGGGCCATGTCGGGAGTCAACTGGGGCGACCAAGTCAGTGTCCGGTTCGTAAGGTTCGTGAACGGTTCCCGGTCCGAATACACCGTGACAGTCCCCTTCAAGTAATTCAATAACACCTTGGCCCTTCTCTGTATGAAAAGGGCCAAGGTGTTTTGGCGGAGGAGGTAGGATTCGAACCCACGTTAGGTTGCCCTAAAACGGTTTTCAAGACCGCCGCAATCGACCACTCTGCCACTCCTCCGGGCAACGTAGATTGTATCCTATGCCGAAGCCCTTCTTTTGGATTAGAAGGTGAGCACGATCTTACCGGCCTCTCCTTTCTTAAGGGTTTGCATTGCATCTTCAAAGTTCTCGAACGGCATTTCGTGGGTCACCACGGCATTGACATCGAGCCCTTTTTCAGTGAACATCCAGGTCATTTGATCCCACGTCTCCCACATCTTACGCCCAATGATCCCCTGGAGCCGGAGTCCCTTAAAGATGAGGTTGTTGAGGTCGATCCCGATCTCCGTGTCAGCATAAAGGCCAAGCAGGCTGACGCGGCCGCCTGGCCGCGTGTGTCGGAGCGCCAGATCCAGCGACGACCGTTTTCCTGACATTTCAAGAGTTGCGTCCAACCCGTGAGGTTCGATCTTAGACAGTTCCGCAGAAATGTCCAATATTGCAGGACTGAGGACCACGTCGGCCCCAAGCTGCTCGGCCAAACCTATACGAAACGGGCTTACCTCGGTCGCGTAGATCTTTTCCGCCCCAAGACATTTACATATCGCGACTGCGAAGAGACCGATCGGGCCCATTCCTGTGATCAAAACTCTCTGGCCCTCAACCGGCCCATCCATGACCGTGTGTACGGCGTTTCCTAAGGCGTCCTGCATGCTCGCGACGCTCTTTGGCACGATAGATGGCGTATGACGGGCGTTCATGACAGGAACCACCGCATATGGGCAAAAACCCCCATCTACATCGACCCCTAAGAGCCTTGTGGATCGGGCAATATGTCCGTCGCCACGCAAGTAGTCTGGATCAGTCTCGTCGACGATATGAGATTCGCTGCTTACAAAATCTCCAACTTGGTGTGTTGTGACTCCCTCCCCCACCTCGACGACAGTGCCGCAAAACTCATGGCCGATCACACGAGGGGGCTTGACTCGATGACTGGACCAGGCGTCCCAGTCATAAATGTGCAGGTCTGTCCCACAAACACTGCCTCTTTCAACACGTATCTTGACATGCCCTGGGCGTATCTCAGGTTCCGCGACCTCGACCAAATCCAGGCCGGGGGCCGGTCGGGCTTTGGCTATCGCTTTCATTGCAAAATAGGTTACCTGGGGACGCCTATGGACGACGGCTCTTCGTCGGTCAGGCTTCCCTTTCTGCCAACGCAGCAAGCCCGCCTGACTCGCGGTCAACTTTGTTTTGATACATCCACTTGTCGGCCCTCTCTACTACGGTCGAAGGATCAGGGCCGCTATGGGCGTACCCCACGGAGGCATAGACTTTGACAGGAAAGCTTTTTCCCTGGGCCTCGACGACTAATTCTTTCCTCAACCGCTCGGCGACTTCGGTCAGAACGGACATGTTTACATTAGGAAGCAAAATGGCGAACTCGTCCCCTCCGATGCGGGACACGATGTCGTCTGATCTCACAAGGGTCTGTATCTTGTGTGCGAGAGACTTGAGCACTTCATCTCCCACCTTGTGTCCATACGAGTCGTTGACTGCCTTAAAGTCATCGGCATCCACAACGATGACACCAAACTTTTTCCCAATTTCGCCAAGCATCGCCGTAAGCGCTTCGTCAAACGCCCTCCTGTTCCCCACTCCGGTCAACGGGTCTTCGCCAGCTAGCTTTGACACTCGCCGGATCTCCTCGACCAACCTGGACTCCATGACTCGCACGAGCGATTGATCGGCAAAAATTTGGATGGTCGACTCTCCTACGCGCCCTGACACAATGACGATTTTTCGACGGACACCGGTCCGAGAGACAAGTTCGTGCTCGTCTAGTTGAGTTGCGACGAGGAATTCTGCGGCAGAAAGTCCTGTCAGATCTGGCACCTCGAGCCACTTGTGCATGGCAGCGTTCGCTTCGATGATGCGACCTTCTGAATCGAGGAGCCAAACTCCGCGCTGAAGGTGCTGTAGCAAAAAGCTCCAAGCTTGCCGAAGAGTGTCTGATGGAATCATTTCAATTGTTTGCCCCACACTATCAGACGGTCTGAGGGATCAAACTGCTTGTCTTTCGAACCGTTTGGCTACGGTCAAGTTCGTGAAACTTGATATGCAGGGTGCCAAATCAGGGGGCTTCACTTGGTTCTGGGCCAGGAATTCTAATCACAAACCTGGCGTTACCTAGCGCGAACTCAGTTCCATCTACAAGCTCGGCTTCGTCAACTTTTTCAAAATCCTCCCGAAGCACGTAGGTTCCGTTTGACGAGCCCATGTCTGTGATCGACCATACGCCATCCTCGCAAGACACTTTGGCGTGCTTTCTGCTCACATATGCCCCTTCAGGCAGCGCGCCTAGATCAATATCGACGGGCCCGACCGAGGCGTCGAACCTGCCTATAATGGCTGGGGGCACAAACGTGAACTTCTCTTCGGTTTCGACCCCCGCCCGCTTGACCACAATTGTCGCCCCTCCGGCAGGGACAGCCTCCTCTTCAGACCCTTGGTCCCCACCAAAGGCATCGGCTTCGATCGCACTTTCTTCGATCTGCTCGTCATCTAGGTTTGGATTCATAGCTTGTCTCGCCCGGCTACGGTGTCTGGTTACACCACTATTGTCGGATTATGAACGAAGTCCGTTCACCAAATGGCCTGTTCATCGACCGGCTTTTCAAAAATAAGGAGGGCGGCGCCGGTCCGGAGGCTAGCGACCACGGTTCCGGTTCCTTCATTCGACACGCTCAGGAACCCGCCCACGGTCAGCGGTTGGTCGGCAAACTCCCACAGGACGCCGGTCAGGCTCGCGCCACTGCATGGGACAAGAGGGATGAGCGAGACCCGCTTTCCGTGGAGACCAGGTTCTATGGCCCTGCCCCCGCCTTTAATTAGGATTCCCAGACTACGCCGAAGAACCAGGCGCACAGCCAAGTTCGCGGCAACTACACTTGAGAGAGTGGCGAGGACATGGTCCAGCAGATCGCCTTCTAGACCCGCCAAAGTCAGCGACTTGTGCCCATCGTGTGCGGCCAGTGCCAAGAGTTTGTCGCAGTCTGTACTGTTCGGATCAATGTCGCGCACGACACGTAAGCCATGGAGATCCGACGTGCAAGAATCCAAGTCGCCAACGACTATGGGTTCTATTCCCGCGGGCAACAGCCTGTCAACTGCCGAGTCTGCCGCATAAACGACGTCAGCAGACCTGGCCCACATTATCAATGTTTCGAGGGACAAATCCAACCCGCCAAGAACCCCCAAAACCCGTTGAGCCATGTGCAGTCAGTGTGACATTTTTCAAGGTCCCAGGGCGATGAGCCCAGTCCCGCCGAGGGATTGAGTCTGAGCAAAGTTTTTGTGAAAAAAGTATTAACACACCTAGCTAAAAAGCGGGCGGGCGCATGTGTATAATGCCCTCCTCTTTGGTCCATGTGGGCCAGATTTTTTTGACATGTCGGACCAATACAGTTTAGAGGACAATGAGGACGCCGTTGCACTGCGCGACGCTTGGGAGCGCGTGATCAAGACGGTTGAGTCCAACCTTCCGACGACCGTCGTCAAGAAGTTTTTGCGACCTCTCCAACCGGTTCTTCTAGACGGACACACAGCCGTATTCGACACCCCTGGACAGTTTGTCCGCGAATGGATCAGAGAAAAGTACATCAGCCTCCTCCAACATGAGCTGAGCAAAGAAGTTGGAAAGACCGTAAAAATCGACCTGCGCGTGACGGCACGTGAGCGCATCGAAGAAAAACCTGACGCAGGTACCGTCACCTTGCGCCCTGTAAATGTAGACCCCGTGACTCCGTTGCAGTCGAACGGCAAGTACCGATTTGATAACTTCGTTGTCGGGCAAAGCAACCGGTTAGCGTTCGCTGGGGCGAAAGCGGTCTCGTCTGCACCTGGGACGAAGTACAACCCGCTGTTCATCTATGGCGCCAGTGGGCTCGGAAAAACACACCTCATGATGGGCATTGCCTATGAGATCCAAAGACGGGATCCAAAGTGCACCGTGATGTATGTGACCGCCCAACAATTTGCCGAGGAATTTGTCCACGCTCTACAAAACAACCGGATCGACCAGTTTAGGCGAGCCCAGCGAGGGGTGCAGGTCTGGCTGCTGGACGACGTCCAATTCATTGCCGGCAAGGAACGCACTCAGGAGGAGCTTTTCCATACATTCAACTACCTCTATGCCCTAGGGAAACAAATCGTCCTTTGTTCGGACCGACCGCCGCGTGACTTGCTCTTGATGGACGAGCGGCTCCGCTCTCGTTTCGAGTCTGGATTGGTCGCTGACGTCCTGACACCAGACACCGAGACCCGCTGCGCCATCATTTTGAGCAAATCTCAACAGGAAGGGATCGAAATCGACCATGACGTCGCAATGTTCCTGGCCGAATCCATCCCGAGCAACGTTCGTATTCTTGAAGGCGCGCTCAATAAACTGGCCGCGCAAGCCAGCCTGGACAGCGGTCGCATCGACCTTCAAATGGCCCAAGAAACCGTCGAACGCTATTACAGTACGATTACAACCTCGAAGCCCAATTTTGAACAGATACTCGACACGGTCAGCAAGCATTTTCAAATCCCAGTCAATGACATCAAAGGGCAAAGCCGAAAGGCGCCGATCGCACATGCACGACACATCGCTGTTTTCATCACACGGGAGATCACAGGAGATTCATGGAAACACATTGGGGCCCTGTTTGGAGACCGCGACCATACGTCGATGATGCATGGATATAGAAAAATTCGGTCACTCATGAACCGCGATAAAGACCTCAACGCCACAGTACGGCTTCTTATCAGAGACCTTTATCCAGAGGTCTGAACTCTCCGGAGTATTTAGAGACATCCGCACGGCAAGGTAACATGGAGTTTCATAATCGTGTCCTTTCGGGCACGTGTTGCTTTTAGGGATATTTGATGCGCGTCTTATTTGTCGGCAGCCATTTGTCAGACAAACAGTACAGTATTTACGGATTCGAACAGGCCCTCGCTGCGGAACTCCAGGGACGTTGTGAGTTCCGGGTTGTCCGCCCTGGACACTTGCATAAGGCACAAGACAAAAGCAAATGGGCGAGATACCTGGACAAATACTTGGTCTTTCCCAGGATCCTGAGGCGGGAATCAAGTTCATACGACATCGTGCACTTTTGCGAAAAAGGCATGGCCCTGAACCTTCCTGTTGTCAAAGGGCGGCCCACTTTGGCGACTATTCACGACTTTATGGCTGTAAGGTCTGCTTTAGGGCCCGATCCAGAGTGGAGGACAGGTTGGAAAGGCCGCCACCTCCAAAGAATGATTCTCCAAAGTGTCCGACAAGCGACCGGAGTCGCCTGCGTCAGCGACACGACCCGTCAAGAGATGAAGACCTATCTCTACGGTTACAAAGGACAAGTTGAGACGATCCTTAATGGAAGCTACAAAAACTACAAGAGGCTCGAACCCCATTCAGCTATCCAACGGCTCGATCCTGGGCTGAATTTGACACCGGGGGGCTATTACATGCACATTGGCGGAAACAAGCCCTACAAGAATCGTGAAGGCGTCCTCAAGATCTACAAAGAGATCCTCAATTTGGCCCCGGATTCCGAGCACGCGCTGGTCATGTGTGGAAGTGGCAAGACAGACCGGCTCATCGAAGTAGAGCGAAACCTCGGATTACTAGGAAGAGTCATATGGATCAAGGAGCCCGACGACGATGTTATCGAAGCTCTTTACTCTCTGGCAAGGGCTCTCATTTTTCCATCTACAAACGAAGGGTTC
Source organism: Chthonomonadaceae bacterium (assembly GCA_016788345.1). Lineage (GTDB taxonomy): Bacteria > Armatimonadota > Fimbriimonadia > Fimbriimonadales > Fimbriimonadaceae > JAEURO01. The sequence continues at coordinate 4,637 of JAEURO010000005.1, read as the reverse complement.
GGCTTACCGATAGTCGAGGCCCAGAGCTGCGGCTGTCCAGTGTTTACGACTAACCGCCGTCCGATGACGGAGGTCGGAGGCGACGCGGCCGTCTACTTTGATTGTACTGACCCTCTCGACGGAGCCAATCAAGTTTTGGCGCACAAAGAAAACTTGGCCGAGTTGTCACGGAAAGGCCTGGAAAACGCCAAGAGGTTCGACCGGCAAGTCATGGCGGACAAGTACTTAGACTTTTACGAAAAGCTCGTACGCAGTTGAGCGATCGAACGAACGAACCTTTAGGTTCGTCACAGTACATGCCTCCGATTGGGCGAAGAGTTTTCTAACAATGAGAGTATTGGTTGCTCCGACCTGGTCTTTCGGCCGTGACAAGCGGTTGGTGTCGGAGTGCGTCGACTTAATCGAGGAAACCGGAGCCGACCTCCACTATTGCGAAAGCGACGTCGACCTGAATCTTACGACCATGTCGTTCTCTGGGCGGCCGGACAACGTTCTCACGTCGACGCTTTCTATTGCCGAAAAAGTCTTGCCCTCTATTGACCTCACGCGCCATTCGTCCCCTTTTACTAGGACAGGTGCCCTGGACACTTGTCCTGTAGTGTGGTTTGGAGCGGAGAGCGACGGGCTGAAGTGGACCAGGGCGCTGGCAGACGCCTTAGCAACGAACCATGGGACCCCGGTCATGCTCACCGACCTGTCGGAGACTGGACGGCCCGAGTGGGAGGTCATAGATATGCGTCGTGGCGGCTTTGGTTGCCTAGTTGGACGAACGCTTTTGCCAGACTTTGGCCCGGACATCGCCCATGAGAGGCTCGGTGTGACGTGCATGGGACTCAGACCATTCTTTATCAGGCTGAACGCCTACTTGGCCCCCCTTAATCTCCATGCTGTTCGTCGCGTCGTCGACAAGATCAGGCACAGGCGCCTTGATGGTGACTATCGAATGACTGGAGTCCGCGTCCGGGGCACCGTCTTACCAAGCCGGGACCAATCTCTTATCAGCCTAGAACTGACCATGCCAGAATTGGTGCCCATCGAATCGACCATGGAGCACCTTATCTGCCAAGCCGACGCACATGGATTGGAGCTTTGCTATTGGCAGGTCGCGGGGGCCATTCGGGACATTGACCTCTTGGCAACCCCCAGTTTGCACCCTAGGGCTTGCCAAGTTATTTGGACGACCAGAGTCGAATCTCATTGACTCCATCCGGCCAATGGATGGTGTGCCCCTTGAACTCTGAGTTGAACTTCGCCTGGCCAAGCACACCCTTTGATTCGCGTAACAGTGATGTGAGTTTCTTGGTGAAGCCCCATCCCTCTGGAACTTCGGAAGCCCCCAACGCAGCAGCAAATATGGCAACACCTTTGCGGGACTTGCTTGCGAATCCCTGCAGAAGGCCGCTTGCGCAACAGTCGGCCACCAGAGCGATGGAACGGCCCTTGAACCGCGAATTGATCAAGGCGAATGCCCGTGACATCTTCCAGCCTGGTGCACCAACGTAAGTGTTGTAGGTAGCGAGTTGAAAGCCCGCAGGGTGCTCAAATCCATGCCCTGCGTAGTAAACGAGAAGAGTGTCCTCAGCCCTCGCCCTTCCGAGCGCCTCTCGAAATTCAAAATCGATTCGGGCGGTCGTGGCCCGCTTCCCCTCGACCAAAACAAAGTTTTTTTCGGGAACTCCGTTTTCCTTAAGCAAGGACATCAGTTCTCGATCGGCCCTTTCGCCGTCTGGAATCGAATTGAACATTGGGTTCTTGAACTCCAAGCACACCACGGCGAGGACAAACGTTTGAGGGGGAGAAAGCAACCCAGCGAGGAACATCGACTTACTACAGGCTGGAGCGGGCGACCGGGCTCGAACCGGCAACATTCAGCTTGGGAAGCTGACGCTCTACCATTGAACTACGCCCGCAACGTGTCTAGTCTACCCGCCCTCATGGCAACTCGTCGAAAGTCGCGATGCTGTCCGGCCTTGCTGGGCCCCTGCACACCAATGTTGCACGGAACCCAGCACTTTTTGCCGCGTCCACCTCTGCCTCGACGTCGCTTAAGAACATGATCTCTCCGGGAGGCATGTCCAAGGCTTTGGCTATTTTTGCGTAGCTGTCAGAGTCGCGCTTTTGGCCCGTCGCCGTATCAAAGTATCCGTCGATCAGTCGCGTCATATCGCCCTCTGGCAAGTGGCTGAAGATGAGTCTTTGTGCGAGGACGCTGCCCGACGAATAGATATAGACGCCCGCACCACGTCCCTTCCAGCGCCTCACTGCTGGCCAAACATCGGGGTAGACGACGCCTTGAAGCCTTCCAGTGCGATAGCCCTCTTCCCAAATCCTCCCCTGGATCGACTTGAGGCCAGTCGACTTGCGGTCATGGTCCATCAGCCAGTAAATGAAGGGCAAGGCCCCCTGGGGGTCTGGCTTATCCAACCACTCCGGCGCGTCAGAATCTCCGCTGTGTTCTTCTGCCAGTGCACAGCAGTCCGAGACCAACTGGAGCCGCGCGACAGGATCATTCAGTGACTGTGAAAAGTAATTCGACATATGCTGTCTGGCAAAGGGGAACAGCACTGTCGTCACAAAGTCGATTGGTGTGGTCGTCCCTTCAATGTCGAGCAAGTAGGCTCGTGGCTCTAGCAAGCCAAAGCGCTCCGGAAAGGTGCGGCAGTCTTCGCCGCGACCTCGTCCTCGGTCACATCCGGAGCAAGCTCAAGGAGTCGTAACCCTTGCCCCCTGTCCACTTCGAAAACACAAAGGTCAGTGATCACCAAGTCGACGCAGGCTTTTCCTGTCAGCGGCAAAGTGCAAGCGGGCAACACCTTTGATTCGCCTGCCTTGTTCGTGTGCTCCATGACAACGACGACCCGCTTGACTCCGGCGACTAGATCCATCGCTCCACCCATTCCTTTGACCATTTTTCCAGGGATCATCCAGTTGGCAAGGTCGCCCTCTGCACTCACCTCCATCGCGCCAAGGATCGAGAGGTCGATATGGCCACCTCGGATCATCCCAAAGGAGTCCGCGCTCGAAAAATATGCCGCACCAGGAAGCGCAGTTATGGTCTGCTTTCCGGCGTTGACAAGGTCAGGGTCAGCCTCGCCTTCGTAGGGGAACGGCCCCATCCCCAACATCCCGTTCTCACTTTGAAACGTGACGTCCATGCCATCAGGAATGTGGTTGGCGACAAGGGTCGGGATGCCGATCCCGAGGTTCACGTAGAAGCCATCCCGCACTTCCTTCGCGGCTCGTATGGCAAGTTCGTCTCGTGACCATGGCATCAATCGATTTTACTCTCGAATGGACCACAATAATTGAATGCCTCATCTTGAGAGCCTCATCGTTTTCACGATCGGCTTGGTCACGTGTGCGTGCACATCGAGACAGACCCCTGGTTCCGGCGACAATCTCGCCGACCTGAGGCTCCTCGGCCCTAAGGAACGGGTTTTGCAGGCTAAGAGGAGGAAAGCCAAGTACTTGCAAGCGACTGCGGAGCATGCAGGTTTGCCTTACCCAGTGCCAGCAATGTACTTTCGAGCCTTTAAGAAAGAAGCAGTGCTTGAAGCTTGGGGAGCGGCTCATAGTGACGGCCCTTTCCGGCTCATAAAGATTTATGCGATTGCGGCTATGAGCGGCGGTCTTGGCCCCAAGCGTAAGGAGGGAGACCGGCAAGTGCCCGAGGGCCTCTACCAGATAAACCGGTTTAACCCCGCCAGCCGCTTCTTACTTTCACTCGGACTCGACTATCCCAATGCCAGCGACCGGATCCTGTCGGATCAGGTCCGGCCCGGCGGCGACATCTTTATCCACGGCGACAGGGTGAGCATAGGCTGCCTCGCGATGACAGACGACAAGATCATGGAAATCTACACCCTGGCCGACGGAGCCCGCGCCAAAGGGCAAGCGACGATCCGGGTCGATGTTTTTCCATCGAGAAAGCCGTCAAGCAGCCCCCTGGCCGAAAGTCTCGCTCCTTTTGCTGTTGAATTCGACAGAACCAAATCCGTCCCTTCGTTCAAAGTACTCCGAAACGGCGCCTACAAACTTGTGAAAAGCTAGCGAGGCCTAGTTGTCATCCGCTCGATCCGCTTTTCGTACTTCTCCCCACGGATGATGCGGTCCACAAAGATTCCTGGAGTATGGATCTGGTCTGGGTCGAGTGTTCCAACTGGCACGAGTTCCTCGACCTCGGCAACACAGGCCCGTCCTGCAGTCGCCATCATTGGGTTGAAGTTCCTTGCTGTCGCCCGGTAGACCAAGTTGCCTTCTGCATCCCCTTTCCAAGCCTTTACTAAACTCAAGTCGGCTTTTAGCCCGGACTCCATCACGTACCACTCGCCGTCAAATTGCTTTGTTTCTTTTCCTTCGGCAATAAGGGTCCCATAACCGGTCTTCGTATAAAACGCAGGAATTCCTGCGCCGCCAGCGCGAATGCGTTCGGCCAACGTGCCTTGCGGATTAAACTCCAGTTCCAGCTCTCCGCTCAGATATTGCCTTTCGAATTCCGCGTTTTCGCCCACATAGCTACTGACCATCTTTTTGATCTGCTTGGTCTGCAGAAGCAACCCCATCCCAAAGTCGTCGACGCCACAGTTGTTGCTGATGACAGTGATCCCTTTTACGCCCGTGTCCCGCAATGCGCTGAT
>JAEURO010000059.1 GCA_016788345.1 Chthonomonadaceae bacterium | reverse complement strand
ACCTGCCGATGCTCGGGTCGTAGTAGCGGTGGCCCAGCAGTTGCCGCCCGGTGTCGGAATCCGACTGGTAGCCGAAGCCGCCGCCGAAGGCGAGCCCTCCCTGCCAAGATCCTGTGGAAGACGTGGTCGCGCCGAAGGCGTCGTAAGTCTTCGTCCCACTGAGAGCCTGGGTTGAATCGGTCTGGGAGTCGAGGGACTTGAGGCCGCCGTGTTGAAACGTCGAGTTGCCCCCAGCCAAAGCGCGGAGCGAGGCGCCCGGCGTGTAGCGGTTTATCCCGTCCTTGATCACCGGCGAGGTCACCGACGGGCCGCGTCGGAACCAGGCTCGGTTCGCGCCTCCGGTCTCCGAGACCCGTGCCCCGAAGCCGTTGTAGCCATACGAACGCGTCCCCCAGCTCCCTGTGGCAGACGTCATGCGGCCGTCGACGTTCCAGACTCGGTCCCAGGCAGAACCCATGGAGGTAACCTGGCCAGCGAAGTGTTTGAGAGCGAAAACAAGTACTACGAGACTCGGCCCGCGACGTTAGCAGAACTGATGTCGCGGGACGTGGTTCTGCCAGAGTTTGAGGATTCGCCGCAGGAGAGGGCGGCCCTGCACAAAGAAGTAGCGCAGTACGTCAAGATCGAGTCGGCGTCCTGCACGGCGAAGGGGCTCAAGTTCGTCCGCAACGCGATGATCGACGGCGTGAAGTACTGGCTATGGACCGACTACGACGGCGACTACGTCTACAGCGAAGACTACGAAGGCGACGGTTTGATGTGTCTGGCCGACCAAGACGGCCTGACGCCCGAGCAGTTCTTGGTCAAGGTCTACCTCAAGAACCAATGGCAGATCCGGTTAGAATGACCGTGTGCTAGTCAGTCGACGATCTCTCCGATCTCGGTGAACACCCAGCCCCTCCAGCCTCGCTCCAAAAAGTGCTCGACGAGCCTTTGCGAAACGATCGGGGTGCCAAGTCCCAGCGGGCCTTGGAACCCGAACCGGAACATGTCCAGCCCCCGGGCTTCCTCCTTTGTCAACAAAATCCCTTCGCCGGGCTTGCGCCCGCCGTCCCAGACCACGCAGTCGGCGGGAGTCTGGTCCTCGCCAAAGTAGTTCGGCAGTCGCACGCCGCCAATCTTTTCAAACCTCCGACCACAAACCTGGCAAGCCGGTTTGGGCAGAAAGACCGTGCCCCGCCCAGGCACAGGCTCGATGCAATCCGTGGCGAAGACTTCGAGGATCCCGTCGTCCGGGATCCGCTTCTTGGTCTTGCGGTCTTTAGGGCGCAGTTTCCGGAGCCACGCAATCTCTTTGACCACAATGCCGTTAAACTTCTCCGCGACCTCTCTGGCAGGCGCCGCTTGCCCGATCTTGATCCCACCGGTGCAGCCTGAAAACTCAGGCATCCCGCCGCCTATGAACTCGACTTTCGCCGGCCAGACACGACCCCCGAAGAAGGCGTAGCCGCACCCCTCGCACCCGACTTTCACCCATGAGTGCTCGTCGAACGAGTCGAAAATTGCCGTGCCGTCGGAAATTCTTGATCGGTTCAGATGGTAGATCAATTCTGGCATCTCGTTCACAACCCGTCGGCATAGCCAAACAGGTCGCTGATTTCGTCGTACCACTCTTGGACATGATCCCGAGTGACGTTGCCTACTCCTCCAACACTATCAATTCTTTCTCGCCACCAGTTGTTGTAATGCCCGCCCTTGCCTTGCCCTTTGCCGGAGTGGATGTCACGGTGGATGTCCTGTCGCAACGGGACGGTGTGATCGTACTCCTTCATAGGCCCAGTCCTGCCTTCCAACTGGTCCCGGACCTGCTTAGGAATGATGTGGTGGCCAGGGTCAGTGCCGCATTTGTTATGGACCCACTTCGCCGTGCCTCCCGAGACGACGTAGTAGGTGTGCGTCCCGGCGACCTGGAAGTTGTAGACCTTGGTGGGCCCTGGCTTCCAGGACTTGGAAGTTACCCTGGCCGTGGACTCTTTCGCTAGCCCCGGGCCGGCGCGGGTGACGACGCTGGTGCCGAGGCCGAGGGTCATGGCCGCCCGAGAGCCGTTGCCAGTGATGTAGTCGGGATGCTGTTAGGTTGTTTCCAGCCTCGACCCGTCCGAGAAAGCGAGCTCCAGCGTCGCGTCGACCAACCTGACGTGCGACTCGGCCACTGTCGATGCGGCGAGTTTCCCGCCGCCCTCCGGCTTGGAGAGCACCCTGTCCCCCGCCTTGATGTCCTCGATGGGCTTAGTCCTCTCTTCTGGACAATCGACGACAGAAAGGGAAGATCTTCCGGTGCACCATTGGCTGATGGTTTGTTCATGACATCGCGACTGCGGCGACAACTTGTCAACGGGGAGGCAAAGGGTCAGCGACGGTTGGAGGAGAATGCTGAATGCCGCCAGACGCCTGAGCAGAATGTTAAGACCGACATTGGAAAACAATCTCTGCTGTCTCTCTGAAACATGCGAGTGCAGACCGTCCTTACCCCTCTTGCCGCCAGGAAGCGACACGCTCGAACTTGTCACCCCATAGAAACTTCCTCAGGTCCGGCCCAGCGCTCGGTACCCCCGCCTTGAGATCCCTGTCCTCTCCGGCGTCAATTGGTAGCCACACCTTTTGGGTGTTCGACGCCAACTCGAAGCTCTCGTACGGCCTAAAGAACAGCTTCTCCAGAAGTTCGAAGGCAAGCTCAATGTACTCTTTACGTTTGGAGTAAGACAACTTAGTGTCCTCGAACAAGTACCCGACAGGGACTCCACATTTGCTTAGGCCGTAGTCGCTATCTTCAGAGTTGACGTCACAATCGGAAGGAGACGACCTCTTCGGCAACTTCTTGTGCACGGCCCGATAATCGATGCCCTGTTCGAAAAAGAACATAGTGCCAGTCCAAGTGTCGGCCCGCAAGCGAGTGTAAGCGACTCCCCCGTCAAACTCACGCTTCCAGATCAGGCCGCTTTTTCTGAACCCATGTGAGCAGGCGACAGCGTCAAACGCCTCTACGACCGGACCCGTCTTAGTCATAGAAGATTATGATGCCCCAGTCGGCATCGTTCTCCTCCGCATATCTGAATAATTGCCTGTCATACTCCCTCCGCAGTATCTTGTCTGTGGTCTGCTTCTTCCAGTCCCCTACCGCCTTGTTCCCGATGTCGTTTATATCTGGGCGTCCTGAACCGTTCGTAGATTGCCTATTGTATCTGACCTTTGGTAAGTCACCATGCTCATTCCAATATGCCTTTGTGAGTTCTTTGTGGCGTCTCTGGCCATATTGCATGGCACTCTCACCCAGGTTCTTGGTTAGCTTCTTAGCTACTCCTGCGCCGCCAAGACTGATCTCGGCGATCCCCAATAAATCTGGCTCTCCTTAAATCCAGGTTTGTCTTTCCATTCCCCTCCATCCCAGAGTCCGAAGCTCAGGTTGCTTCCCAGGGCAGCGAAGGCGGTTCCCAATCCTTCACCCCACACTTCCGGGTTGAACTCGAAGGCCCACCAAGCGACTTCGGTCAGCCCACTCGGATCCGCGCCGTTGACCGGGTCGTTGAGGCAATAGGCGTACCAGTTCGGGCCGTCTTTTGCGGGATCTCTGCTTAGGAACCTGCCGATGCTCGGGTCGTAGTAGCGGTGGCCGAGCAGTTGCAGGCCGGTGTCGGAGTCGGGCTGGTATCCGAATCCGCCGCCGAAGCCGGACTGGCCTTGCCAGCTTCCGGTGGAAGACGCTGTCGCGCCGAAGGCGTCGTATGACTTTGTCGCTGAGACAGCCTGCGACGAGTCGGTCTGGGAGTCGAGGGACAGGAGCCCTCCGTGCTGGAAGGTGGAGTTGCCGCCTGCCAAGGCCCGCAGGGAAGTGCCCGGGGTGTACCGGTTAATGCCGTCTTTGATGACCGGCGAGGTGACGGTCGGGCCGCGGCGGAACCAGGCTCGGTTCGCGCCACCCGTCTCCGAGACCCTGGCCCCGAAGCCGTTGTAGGCGTATGTCCTGGTGCCCCAAGAGCCCGTAGCCGCGGTCATTCGGCCGTCGACGTTCCAGGCGTACTCTTTGACGACCGTGCTGTTCCAGGTCTCGCTGGTGCAGCGGCCGTCGTTGTCGTAGGTGAAGCCCTTGGTCCCTGCGCTGCTCGTCACCGAAAGGAGCCGGTCGGCGTCGTCGTAGGCGTAAGTTTCTGTCGGCTGGCCCGTCACCGCCATTGTCAGGCGGTTGAAGTTGCCGTCGTAGGACTTTATTATGTATGAGAAAAATTTGTTTCTCGGCTACATCAACGAAATAGCACTCATTTCAAATAGTTCGTTTGTATGGACCGCCACCAAACTATCACACTCGGGCCAATTCACAAAGTAGCAATGGTCAACATTGCTAAACGTGGAAGTTTCCAAGTTACGAATTAGACCTCCCCTAAGAGTTGGTGACTCACAAAATGCCACAGTTAGGTGCCAACGCTCAATAATGTTGAAAAGAAACTCATCCAGGCAGGGTTTTGGATCGAACCTGCTAAAAGCTGGAAAATAGTTGTAAAGTCGGTCTCCAAGTTTTGGACTTGGAAGACCACGTGGCAAGTACACTCCTCGTTCTCGCAGTCTTTGGACGAGCAGCCTGCGACAAGACGAGACCATGCCAGCAAGGTCTAGCTGGTCTGGAAAAACTATAGGGCGACCTTTCTCTGCAGACCGTCGTTCGAGTGCAGATTGGTCTCTCGGAATTTTGCAACCTTTCGGGATAACAAACGCACTTTCATACTCGTGGCTAAGGCAAATGATGTCACCCGATTTCTCGGAAATGACATAGGAATCCAAGCCATATAAGCGGCTGTCCGGGGGCGAACTCAATGAAACTACTGGACCGCGCGGGCTTTCAAACACGAGCCAGTATTGATCCATCAAATTTCCACGCATAAATTTGTCTAGGTCAACCGAGTACTCAAGCGGGACGAAATCCCAGCGAAAATCCCAAAAGAATCCGTGCGGAAGGGGGCCTTTGGGTAGCCACGGGAGCGCAGTGTAGTACAACTCATCGAACTTCTGGCGAACTTTCTGCGAGTCTAGGACTGAGAGTTCTTCAAAGTCAATGCCACGCTTGAAGAGAGACAACAACGAATCGCAATAGACCATTAGTCCGAACAATAAATTGGCTCATCTTCCAAGTGACGATAGTACTTTCGATACCGATATTTAACTGCGAAGCCATTTACGGGTCCTTCTAGTGTGTCGGCCACGGCTTCGCCCGCTCCTACCGGATCTCGGGTTACTATAGAAAGCGCCAGCGCACAAAGGCCGCCCCAAATGCCTTTCCCAGATTTTTTTATTGCTGACTCTTCCCAATTAACCCATTCCTTGACTCCGTTCTCGGCCGCTTCGTCTGCGTATGCTTTAGTCGTCAGGTGGAGATTTTTGATTGCTTCGTTAAGCTCGTCGTTAACTATGTGAAAGTGAGGAGGACCTCCTTTATGACCTTTATCGACTCGAAACTCTGGTTCCTTTACGATTTTTCGGGCGAATCGCTTCAAGTGCTTGTTTGTCGGGAATACGACATATTTGCCTACGCCTTGAATGACTTTTATCCACGTGCGCCCATCGGGATCACATTGATCCACCGGGTCGTTCAAACAGTACACGTACCAATTCGGCCCATCTTTGATCGGATCTCGAGACAAGAACCTCCCTATGGAAGCGTCGTAATACCTGTTCCCAAGCAGCTCCAGCCCAGTGTCGTCGTCGGTCTGGTAGCCGAAGTTGCCGCCGAATCCGAATGGCTGGTTCCAGGTTCCAGCTTGCTCTTTGGCGAGGCCGAAGGCGTCCCTGCGCACCGTGCCGGTGAGGGTCTGGGAAGATGACAGCAAGGCGTCGACAGACTTGTGACCGCCGCCCATGAAGGTCGAGGTCCCCCCAGCAAGGGAACGGAACGTCCTGCCCGCCGAGTACCGGTTTACGCTGTCTTTCAGGACGGCGGAAGTGGGCCCTGCTCCGCGGCGAAGCCACGAGCGGCTAGCACCACCAGTTTCAGAGACACGCGAACCGAGACCGTTGTAGCCATACGAGCGAGTCCCCCAAGGCCCTGTGGCGGAAACCAACCTGTCATCGTGGTTCCAGGCGTAGGTCTTCACCGTCGCCCCGTCCCACTTTTCCTCGGTCGTCCTGCCGCAGTTGTCATAAAGAAAGCTCCTCGTCCCAGCCGAGCTTGATATTCTCGCTGTCATTCACATGCCCGACGGATCGCCCGCACGCCCTTTGTATAAGCAATTGGCCCTCCAAGCCAAATCCAAAAATTGTGGCTTCTGCGGATTTGGTTCTTTACTTCATCGCACAAATAAGGATCCGAAGGCAAGTTGCCAGATGCCGCAATGTGAAGGATACGCCATTGGAGTGGAAAGTCTCGGGGGCTTGCAAACAACCCACATAAGAACTGCCTCCAAATCTCACAAGGTACGTTGGATCGGATTAGGGCATCGATCGCCCAGTCCCAGACAATGAGATTGTCTCCAAAAATTCGGGATTTGGCAACAATTATTCTGGCCTCCTCCAGGGTAAGGATCAGCCTCGAAGGAAGAAGCTCCTCCCGGATTTCATCCAAGTCAAACACGTCGTAGGTTAGTGCCTTGTCGAGCATTTCTTCAATTTGCCTCATAATTCGACTTCCAGAAGAGGGTCGTTCATTGTATCTCCTGCGGCTACCCAAGCAATTCCAGCTTCAATCCATAGAAAGACTGCAAGGCCTCCAGCAAGGGAGCCTCCGGCCGCAAATCGGGTGCTGAGGCGTTTCACCTCGTCTGCGACAGGACGGACCAGTGATTTGCCGATCCTTTTGAGAACTGGGCTTCCTGATCGCTGCATCTGCACACTGATCCTTCTTGCTACACTGGATTTTTCGCGTCCACCGTCCATGCGCCACTTTTCAGGCTTAGGCGCAGACCATCCTGGCACAGTTCCGGCTCCTGTTCCACCCAAAACTTCTAGCCAAAACTGCCTATTGCGGTCACAGAAATGACCCCACCAGTTACTTAGGCTCGCATCGAGTTGGACAAGCGACTTTTCGTAAACGATGTCATCAGCATTTCCGTCTCCCGTCGTCATCCAGCGATAGAACTCCCATAGACCGCTAGGATCGGCCCCGTTGACCGGATCGTTCAGGCAATAGGCGTACCAGTTGGGGCCGTCTTTGGCGGGGTCGCGGGAGAGGAAGCGGCCAGTGGTCGGGTCGTAGTAGCGGTGGCCGAGCAGTTGCAGCCCGGTGTCGGAATCCGACTGGTATCCGAATCCGCCGCCGAAGCCGGACTGGCCTTGCCAACTTCCGGTGGACGAAGCGGTCGCGCCGAAGGCGTCGTAGGTCTTGGTGCCGCTGACGGCCTGGGAAGCGTCGGTCTGGGCGTCCAGTGACTTCAGCCCGCCGTGCTGGAAGGTCGAGGTGCCGCCTGCCAAGGCCCTCAGGGAAGTGCCCGGGGTGTACCTGTTGACGCCGTCCTTGAGGACTGGCGCGGTGACGCTTGGGCCGCGGCGGAACCATTGCCTTCCTTCGCCGCCTGTCTCTGCGACCCTGGCGCCGAAGCCGTTGTAGGCGTAGCTCCTGGTGCCCCAGCTCCCCGTGGCAGACGTCATCCGTCCGTCCGGATCCCAGGAGTAGGTCTTGACGACGTTGCTGTTCCAGGTCTCGCTGGTACAACGCCCGTCGTTGTCGTAGGTGAAGCCCTTCGTCCCTGCGCTCGAGGCGACCGAGAGAAGCCGGTCGGCGTCGTCGTAGCTGTAAGTCTCGGTGGGCTGGCCCGTCACCGCTTTGGTGAGGCGGTTGTAGTTGCCGTCGTAGGTGTAGCTGCTCACCACCGAACCCTTCGTCTCGGTCAAGATTTGACCCTCTTCGTCGTAGTCGAAGGTCGTCGCAGTGCCGTCAAGGGTGTGCGAAGAGATCCGTCCGTCTGCCCGGTAGGCGTAACTCTGCGAGCGCAGGACCGAGTTCGAGGAGTTCTTGAGCGTCAATGACCCCATCCGCCCGAGCGAGTCGTAGCCGTAGACCTCCTTGGTGTTGTTGGCAAAGGTCGTCCAGTCTGGGCGGCCGTAGGCCAACGCGGTCTCGAACAGGAGGCAGACCGCCGCGACCACCACAGCAAGCCTGGCCGGAAGGCTCATGGCTGGGCCGCTGGAGTGTCCGGCCATTTTGGACCCTTTCCGAGAACCCAGTCGAGGTAGTAGTCAGAGTACGCACCCTTTGGACTCCTCTCGTCGTCTGCGACAAACTTTCGCACCTCTTGGACGTTCGGAAACTGATTGAAGAACGCGTCGATCGCCGGGCCAACCGTGTTCTGGAAGTACTCGTCACGCGCATCGACAGAGACTTTGTTGTTCTCGTCTGACATCCTCAAGAACTCCCAAACGTCCTTAATAAAGGCGGTAGGTTCTGCGAGCACACTCCAGGTGTAGCCATCCTGACTCACTGTCGCTCCGAACTCTTCGTCAACAACGCCTAACGAGGTCATATACCCGTTTCGCGTGTGTCGGATTTGAGCGACATCAAGCATGTCGGATCGGTGCCGACTATAGAAAGAACCAGACTTCCTGAATCCCCTATCAGTCAGTAGTGCTTCTAACTTCCGCTTGACAAGGCTTCTCATCGTTCAAGTACTATGATTATGTCCCTCCCGGTTTCGGCGTCATAATAGTGGATCCTGCCAGTCCACTTGCCACCAAACTTTCTTTCAGCGGCCTCTAGATATTTCAAGAGTTGCTTTCTGCCAGTTGCTAGGCCATATTCCGTCAACGGCTTTATTTCAACGATTTCACGGGCTCCGATGTTTATTAGGTCGGGCCGAATGAGCTTGCCTAAGGCACCGCTTTCCTTGACCCAGCCGCTCCCTAAGCCCGTGTAAATTGCCTGAATCGCTCGGTGAGCCTTTAATCCCTCGAATAGTGGTTTGATTATCTTGCCAACGATCCCTCCAATGAACCAAGAACTGTATTCTCCGATCATCTGGAGCTTTTTGTGCGAAAGTTCCTCGTTGATCTTGTTCGTGTCTTCGTGCCCGTTTGGAGCTAGTGCGGGAGTCGTAGACAGGATTTGAACGATGCCCACTGCAAGTAAGTAGACAAGGATGGGCAAATTCCCGCTAGGATCTGACTGGTTAACAGGATCGTTGAGGCAATACAAGTACCAATTCGGACCGTCCTTAATTGGATCACGAGACAGGAACCGTCCTATGGAAGCGTCGTAATACCTGTGCCCTAAGAGCTCCAGCCCCGTGTCGTCGTCTGTCTGGTAGCCGAAGTTGCCGCCGAATCCGAAGGGTTGGTTCCAGGTTCCCGTTTGTTCCTTTGTCAGCCCAAAGGCGTCGCGGCGCACCGTGCCGGTGAGGGTCTGGGAAGATGACAGCAAGGCGTCGACAGACTTGTGACCGCCGCCCATGAAGGTCGAGGTCCCCCCAGCAAGGGAACGGAACGTCCCGCCCGCCGAGTACCGGTTTACGCCGTCTTTCAGGACGGCGGAAGTGGGCCCTGCTCCGCGGCGAAGCCACGAGCGGCCAGCACCACCAGTTTCAGAGACACGCGAACCGAGACCGTTGTAGCCATAGCTCCGCGTTCCCCAGGAGCCGGTCGCGCTGACCAGCCTGTCGTCGTGGTTCCAAGCGTAGGTCTTCACTGTCGTGCCGTTCCACTTCTCCTCGGTCGTGCGCCCGCAGTTGTCATAAAGGAAACTCTTCGTCCCAGCCGAGCTTGCCACTGACAACAAGCGATCTGCATCGTCATAGCTGTACTCCTCAGTCGGCTGTCCGGTCACAGATTTCGTGAGCCGGTTGTAGTTCCCGTCATAAGTGTAAGACGTCGTTTCCTCCCCACGCGATTCGGACAAAAGCTGCCCTTCCTCGTCGTAAGTGTACGTCGTAGCCACCCCGTCGAGAGTGTCCTTCCAGATCCTACCGTCGGCGAGGTAGTCGTAGGCGTGCGACCGTAAAGCCGTCCCGCTTGAGTTCTTCTAGGTGATGGATTGCACTCAGCGCACAGCCTACTTGAGCTTCGGACATTCATACACTAGGGCTTGAGCTTAGATCCATAGCGTCCCCTCTGGCTCAAACGACCGCTTTACTTTTATGATTTGGCCTTCCTTGCTTACCCAGACATAGATAACTGTGCAACCGCCGCGTATTGCACTAATAGGTAGCACAGGATCAGAATACCACCAAAGTTCGGAACTTCCAATCGGATCACGATCAGAGAGATTACCTCTCCTAAGTACGATATTGCTTTCTGACAGGGTTTGCTGGCACTGGCTAAAGCTGAAATTCAATTGGCAAGCATTAGCAACTGTCGAAAGACGGTGCGTCGATCTAATTTCCGCGATGCAAAAACAAAAAATGATAACGATTATCGATCCAATGATTATTAGTGAATAGATACGTCGTCGCTTAGCCTTTAAAGATCGCATAGTCAAAGTTTCATTCAAGAGGGCCCCAGTCATCATAGAACGAACCATGGCTCCAACCATCGAAATTTGGGTTGACATGAAGTTTTTCACGCTTACCCATAGCATGATAGTATTCGTCCAGTAGTCCCAACTCCTTCATTATCTTGAATGACCATGAATTAGAGTTTATTAATTGTGCGTCGTAGTAAAATCTTCCCTTTCCATCCATCGCCTGTTCTACAAGTTCGGTCAATCCAACCCAATTGTCCCATGAATCAAATTGGTCATTTGCGAGCATTACTCCCTCTGAAAGTCCAACTCTCCTTTTTTTGCCTTCTTCTTGTACGCTGTGCAAACCAGATTTTGATACCAACAATCCTTCATTCAAAAAAGTGTACCGTTCTGGCCCTCCAGCCACTAAGTAACGTTTTCCATAATTTTTGCTCGACTTGACATTATTTTCAATGCTAAGACCTAAGTGATATCCCCATCCTATTACATGATACCAGTACGCTTTTATTTGAGTCAATCCACTCGGATCCGCCCTGTTCACGGGGTCGTTGAGGCAGTAGGCGTACCAGTTTGGGCCGTCCTTGGCGGGGTCGCGGGAGAGGAAGCGGCCAGTGGTCGGGTCGTAGTAGCGGTGGCCTAGCAGTTGCAGGCCGGTGTCGGAGTCGGGCTGGTAGCCGAAGCCTCCGCCGAAGCCGGACTGGCCTTGCCAGCTTCCGGTGGAAGACCCTGTCGCGCCGAAGGCGTCATAGGTTTTCGTCCCAGAGATCGATTGCGAGGTGTCTGTCTGGGCGTCGAGGGACTTGAGCCCGCCGTGTTGGAAAGTCGAGGTGCCGCCTGCCAAGGCCCGCAGGGAAGTGCCAGGAGTGTATTGGCTGACCCCGTCTTTGACGACGTTGGGCTGGCCGTAGGCGTCGTAAGAGTCGACCAGCGCGAGCCGCTAGTTCTCAGGGTCGGTGACGCTTATTGACAAGCGGTCAACGATAGCACCAAGCCCAGGAAACGCAGACTCTGCAACCAGTGCGACAGTAACCGCCAATAGAGTTTGAACGGTGAGTCTAGAATTATGTTTCGCGGCTAAGATTGAATAGAAAAATTAAAACAAGAGACCTCGCAGTAAAGTTTCTAAAGAATCCTATCCAGAAACGAAGCTGTCGCGCCAGGTCCAGCGACGCCATATACGCGCAAACTCCAAGGATCTATGTGTTTAGGGCATGGTCGAAAAGGGGGGCCTGTATATAATTTAGACTTATCGAGAACAACTACTTCTGGTTGCAACACTGAATGGCGCATTAATGGAATCGGATGGGACACCAAAGAAACTCTCCCGCCGAAAGATGCCACCTTGTGCCAAATTCCCTTTTTGATCTCTGCAAGTACGTTTTCAGATTTATCTACTGCCTCGCTGTCAGCCGGCAACTCAAAATGGGATGGAATTTCAAATATCCTCGGGCCATAAAACCAAAAGAATGCCGAATTTGGTTCGTCTTCCCATAAGTGAGTTAAGAGCGCTCGCGCGTAACCTCCACTCGACAAGGATATGACGTAGAGGTCGCCGACTTTAGGATTAGTATTCACCGCGTAACTCCAAAAGCAAACTGTTTTCGCTTGTTGCTCTTGTTTTGTTTGTTTGTTGAAAACATTCACTGATAACACGACACCAATCTTCTACAGGGTAAGCCCTGACTAATTTCTTCAAATTTCGCCACCTCATTTGCAGATTTGTATCAACAATTCTGAATTGATCGTCGAATTCTTACTCCAAATTCCGTCATTGTTCAACTCTACATTAGCCCGAGCCTCTCAAACAGGGCTGGTGCATCCTTAGCAAGTTCTGCGAAACTGCGGCCATAGGATTCTATTGAATATGGATCCGGTATTGCACGAGCCCGTTGTTCGACCAACTTTGAATGATCTTTCAACGCAAGGCTACCATCTGGGTCGTCT
The DNA here is from genome assembly GCA_016788345.1 of Chthonomonadaceae bacterium. GTDB lineage: Bacteria > Armatimonadota > Fimbriimonadia > Fimbriimonadales > Fimbriimonadaceae > JAEURO01. The sequence continues at coordinate 915 of JAEURO010000059.1, read as the reverse complement.
CTGGCTATCCGGCTAGCGACCAATTCGATTGATTTAGTTTCCAGGTCCAAAAGGCGGTCAATACATTTCTGTTGTGAGATCCCGTCGAATTCTTCGAAGGTGTAGTTTAGAACGATACTGACTATTCGTGACCGCCGATCCAGTCGGACAGAAGTGACTCCTGGCTTGCCTTTCTTCACCTCCGGGCCGTCGAAGAACGAGTAAGTGCAAACCACGCCAAAATCCTTCAATGGACATCGCAACTGCCAGCCAACCGTCTTGGCAACCGAAAGCACCCATCGCGCAGAATCGAGCCCAGGGCTTCCCGCACCAGGCATCATGTGGTCGAAGCTACGCCAGTACGTGCTGCGAGATTCGATTCTAGGGCCTGCTTCGCTTGATTTCATCAGTTGTCCTCTGGGAGCACGCTCCGCCCAGAATTCGGGTTTATTCTGTTGCCCCAAGTTTCGTTTCTTGTGTCCAATTCCGGGTTGTCAATGTCGTCGGTCGCATCTAGGAGATCCTTCCACCGCTGTCGCGAAGTAATGACGGGATTTAAGCCTTTTCCCAATGCTCCTACTCCCTCAGCGATTGTCACGATGCCAGCTAGGCCGCCACCACTACTCTCCATTCGACTGCCAAGCTTTCCAGCCCATCGTTCACCCTGTAAAAGCCCCGGCGGTTCTGTTCCAACGATGAGGCGCTCTCCCTCCAAAGCTAGAGTTCGGTTCGGATATTTCGCGACAATGGACATCTCTGCTTCATAAATTCGATAGAACCAATTACGGTATCGAGTTGTTGGAGAACACGTAATACCCCACTTGAGAACTTCTTTTGTATTCTTAGCCACGATGGCATAGAGGTAAGTTTCTCGCTCGCCGAGTGCTATCGCGGCATTGAGCATCATGTTGCCGCTCGGATCAGCCCCGTTCACTG
>JAEURO010000058.1 GCA_016788345.1 Chthonomonadaceae bacterium | reverse complement strand
CGTCAAATCGAGAATGGTAGACGGCGGCCAATTTAGCCAATCTCTGGACTTGTGGGACTGGACGATCAATGACTGGGACACGACAGACACTCGAACGGACTCACTTGGAACCAGTTTTGCCGTGAACAACTTGTTGGCGACTGGCAACGTGAGCCGGCTCCTGCGAAACTCAGACCATGCTCTACGAGCGCGGTACCGGATCCGCCAAACGGGCCCAAGTGCGGCGCTCTTGTGGTGCCACGAAGTCGATGAGGCTGTGTGGCTCGTCACACCATGAACCCAGTTGACCTGCATTTGCCAAGAATTGCTTGGCATAGGATCCACCGAATCTATCGCCACTGATGCCCAGGCGTGTCCGCAGACCAGCTGCTGTTCGACCAACTGTTGCAGAAATTTGGCATTACTTGACAGTTGCCCCGAGTGTCAGGTAGTCGGAGCAACTAGTCCAACCTGTGCGTAGAAGGGAAGACCATGCCGAAATCGGAACCCCAGGCTGTCACCGGAACTGTCCGCCTTAATCGCGTCTTCAAGTGCCCGCCAGAGCGGATCTACAAAGCAGTCCTCGATCCCGCCGCTAACTGCAAGTGGTTACCTCCGAACGGCTTCACATGCACTGTCCACGAACTTGACGCACGGGAAGGAGGTCGATACAAGATGACATTCACCAACTTCTCAACGGGGAGCAGTCATTCGTTCGGAGGTACATATCTAGAGTTGATTCCAGGTGAAAGGATTGTCGCGACGGACGTCTTTGACGACCCCGACATGCCGGCCGAGATGCGGACGACTTACACATTGAACAAAGTACTGTGCGGTACAGAGCTGAGCATCGTCCAACATGGCATTCCCGCCATGATCACGACAGATATGTGCTATCTGGGGTGGCAGGAATCGCTCGACGCCCTTGCAAGGCTCGTCGAGCCAGACATCCCCGATATGTAGATGTGGCCGGAGGCCCGAAATGGAACAAGCCAGCGTTTCCAGGGTAAATGAGCCATGGCGCAACAGCCAGTTTTCGCAGTTTCGTTCGCCTCTCGAAATCCTCCCAATAGGATGCCCTGTGCTAGTCTCGGCCGTCGCTCAGTGAATTCTATCAAAAAGGGCTCTTCTTAAAGAGGGGTCGGTGAGCTGGCTATCCCGCGTGCCAGGAAAGTTGGTCGAATTCAACACTCAAAGGCTGGGCTCCAGATGTCTTTCTCACCCTGATGTGAGCCCGCATTCGCCTCGTGCCCGGTTCCATGTAACGAGAGAGGTCGCCTGTCGCCACGAGGTCTACTAGGCCAAGGGCCGGAGCTGGCAATCGCGATTCCACCCGGTCGACAGGGCTGTATCTTCCAGCGATCCAATCCCATAGTTGGATTTCGATCCAAGCTTGGCCGGCAGAGGCTTGGCGGGCCACTGTCCTGAAGACTAGCCTGTTCGGGTTGGAGAAGGTACTGGTGCCTTCTAGCTGAAAATCGATGCTAGGGCCGGATCTAAAAGATGCCAATCCTCCCTCAAAGGTAGTAACTTCTGAATCTACCACGCGAAGGCCGGTCTCATCTCCGCTGGACATGGAGCCGAGGGTCTGTAGCGCGATGTGCCCTTCAGTCCATTCTGCGATTTTTGGTAAGAGGACAATCGCAAAATGTGGGTTACCCGCCAAGATTGCGCCTTCATCGTTTATGGCAACTGCGGGGGGGACGGGGTCGGCCGAGGCCCCCGGCAAAGGGAGGAGACTTAGATTGAGGATCCCGTGATGGCCCGAGACCCAACCCACGACAGGGCCGCCGGTCTCTCCGACGATTACGCCTTCTGAATTGAGATCCCGTGCCAGGGCGCCAGCGTAACCCGTCGGAGTCTCATGAAAATGCAAGTCTCCATCCTCGTGCCAGAGGCAGGACGTCCATTCGTTGGCCACCCTCGCCGAGCCTGCGGTTTCTCCCATAAGGTTCATCGCCCTCGGAACCAGGGCGTCCATACCTGGAGGCGACGGCAGTAAGTGTAGTTCGTCACCATCATAATAGAACGGCCCGGGCGAGCCCAGTTGCGTGTCGCGTCTGGTGCCGACGCAGAGTCCCTGCCCGCCGCGTCCTACACCTGACAGGAGTGAGAAGTCAAAGAACGGGATGCTTGGCAGCTCCACAGTCCCGCTGGCGTCAGTCCATCGGAAGGGCCGCTCGCGCCCCATGACAATCAAATTTCCGTAGACGGTGCCATCATCGCTCACTCCGACCGGGATCCCGGACGTAGCTTGAGAGGGCAGCCCCAGGTCGACGGCGAATGTCGATCCGGCTACCCACCTGCATGGCCGATAGCCTGTTGCACCTACATAGAACCCCACGGTCAAGCCGCCGTTATTGATGCCGGTTGCCTGGGCGCCTTCACCTGTTGGCCCAGTCAGGACTACGACTTCGCCTCCGTCCTGCCACAAGAAGCCGTAAGCGTTAGGCCCGATAAATGTCGTCCCAACGACTTGGCCCGCATTGTTCATGTCGGCAGGCATGTTGGCCGAGGACCCTAATGCCAAAGGGACCCTTTGAACCTCGTATGAATAGTCATGGGCCATAGCGAGATTGACTAGACTAAGCAGAAGGCAGGTTGAGAGAAGACTGCGAGGCACAAATCATTATGCTTTCAAGCCGTGCAGAGGGTGCCTAGAGAATTACGAGAATTTGAATGCGGGGGAGTGCACTTTTCAACCCATATCCCAAGGATAGCCAGGATGCGGTCGGTCAAGGCTCAGTATCGAACGGCAGTCGGAAAGGCCTGGCCCCGATGAATCGATCCTTGAGTTGGCAGCTGAGGCTAAACTCAATGAATGGTACCGATTTGGTACGTCGAGCTCCTTGGCGAACCGAGGGCAGTTCGCGGCAGCCAAGTCATCAGGCACTTCGAGTCACGTCGTGCCGTTGCCTTGTTGGCCTATCTGAGCTTGTATCAAGGCATAATGCACCCCCGCGAAGTGCTTGCAGACCGCATTTGGCCAGACGCTGACCCGACCGTTGCACGGAACCGGTTGAAGCAGGCATTATCTTCGCTCCGCAGACAGCTGGAACCTCCCGACCTGGAGCCGGGCACTGTCTTTGAAGCCGACCGTAACCACATTGGATTGCGCGAGGGAGCCACGGCGTGCGACGTCATCGAATACATGGCGGCCGTAGATCGTTGTGACTTTGCCACCGCCAGGCGGCTTCGGCGCGGAGACTTGTTGCCTGGGTTCTACGACGAATGGCTCGACGACTTTCGGGCTCGGCTAGACTCAAAAGATGAGGAATTTTGGGACGAGCCAGACGCTCCGCAAGTCATTCAGGTCCTGGCCAATCAGGCTACTCACGAGGTCAAAGTCCCCTTGCAAATCAACACGTTCGTGGGCCGGGAGAGCGAAGTTGCACACTTGCATGAAGCGCTTTCACTGAATCGCTTGGTGACGGTGACGGGCATGGGTGGCGTAGGCAAGACCAGGCTGATCCAGCACTTTGGGAGGCAATGGGCACGTGGCCCCGTGTGGTTCGTTCCGCTCGCAGACCTGAACGACCCGGCCCAAATTCCACGCGCCATTGCAAGGTCGCTGGGGATTGAGGAAACCGGTCCTGTCGAATCAGCCATAAAGGAGTCTGTCTCGCATGTAGATTGCTTGCTGCTCTTAGACAATGCCGAGCATCTCGTTTCGGACGGCACAGGGAAGGTCGTCACCGACCTCCTCGAATCCTGCGACCTCCTCCGCGTCCTCGTGAGTTCGCGGATTTCCTTGGGGGTTTTTGGCGAGGCTGAGCTAAAGCTGCGGCCACTACCTATCCCGGAACCTGAGCTTGGTTTGGCTGAGCTCAGTGCAAACCCGAGTATGCGCTTGTTCGTTGACCGGGCCCGACAGTCGAGGCCAGACTTCCAAGTGACCCCCGCAAACTGTGCCGAATTGGCAGATGCTTGCCGGCGGCTGGACGGCATCCCACTCGCACTTGAAATGTGTGCAGCTTGGGCACACCTTGGTGTGCGGAAGATGCTACAAATGGCGGACGACCAAGGTAAGGGCCTTGTGTCCCGGAAGCACAGGACAGACGACCGCCATCGATCTCTGCGAGCGATACTGGACTCGGCGTTAGACCTTCTCGCGCCTTCGACGAGACTCACGTTGGGGCAACTTTCCATATTGCGCGGAGGGTGGGCTTTGGAAACAGCGCAAGCCGTCACTGACCCTTCAATGAGCGATGAAGCCGTCACAGAATTGATCCATGCGGTTTTTGTGAACTCGAGCATCGGTGATGAAAATCCACGTTACTCAATGTTAGAGATCGTCAGGCAGTACTTGGAAGAGTCACTCTCAGAATCTGAGCGGCAAGCCTCTTGGCACAGGTGTGTGTCCTCGTACATGCGATGGGCGCGTCACAGCGCTGCGGTCCTGCCCTCCCCTGAGATTAGGATCAGTGGTCAGCGGTCTTGGATTGATTTTTGGAACCGGGAGTGGGGGAACCTCTGTGCGGTGTGCCGTTGGCTAGCCGGCCAAGACGAGGACGGGCTTGTTCAATTGATTTGCAACACGGAGTGGCATTGGAGCCAGTTCCGCGGGAGCCCTGAGTTAGTCGACCTACTTAAGCGCTCTACGTCGACTCGTGCAAAGCTACTCGTGGCCAGTCATCTTACATCTTCCGAGCCATTTGTAAGAGTCGAGGCGCAGTTTTCTGAGATACGGAATTCATTGCTCCCGGACGACGAACTTATTGGTGAATGCTGTCTAAGATGGTCAAAGTTTCGGATCCTGCGCCAAGAAATGGATGGGGTTGATGAACTTGGCAAGGAGGCGTTTGCGCACTATAGTCGGCGGGCTGAAAAGTCTGGGATTGGTCAATCGCTTCACGTCCTGGCAAACTGTGCGATCCAGCGGGGTGACGACGCGGAGGCCGTTGACAGCATTTTAGGGAGTGAGCAAGCCTTTGCCGAGACCGGAGACGAGGTGAACTTAGCAGCTGTGATGTACACCAAGGCTAGACATCTTTACATGAAAAAGGACTTTGAAGGCTGCTTGGCGGCTCTTTTTGAGTGCCGGGACTTGGGTCGTTCCCTAGGAAATTCGAGGTTCATGAGTAGGACTGGCAATCTGTTCGGTGTCATCCTGCGAAACCTAGGCCAAGAATCGTTGGCCCAAGTCTACTTCTACCTTGCGGCAAACGCGTGCTCGCGATGTAAGGATCTGCGCGGTATGCACATGCCACTCTGGAACCTCTTTCTCTCTCTAGGCGATCAGGGACGTTGGGCAGATGCGGTTCCCTGTATGTCAGCTGCGATAGACATTTGGAGCAAATACTATGGCGAACTACATGAAGGCCAAGAGAAAGCGCTTCTCGATGAGTTTCGGGCACGGGCTCAGTCTGAGCTGGGATTAGTCGAATTCATGCGATTGGAAGCTCAAGGCAAAAACTTGACTTCAGACCAGGTCATGACCATGCTGTCTGGGTTGCTAGAAGGCGTGCTCCAAACCTACGAGAGCCACGTTTTTGAATTCACAAGTGCGAAAAAGCCCTAGCCTCGTTTGGCACTTTACGCTGCCCTTACTCTCGCTACTAATAATCCACTCGATGCAAAGCAGGTGTGAGCCAAACGGTTGCCGACTCGAATGGGCTGGCGATGTGTTTGACCTAGCTTTGCCGTGGGCTCGCGAGCCCATATTGGAGGAAGAGCTTGAATCAAGAGATCATGCAGAACACGAAAGTAACGTTAGCCCCGTCCAGTCAGTTTGCGACACAAACACTGGGCCTGGCCCAAGATGAAACTGACCTGCCGCTTGGCATCAGTGCGAACACCGACCAGATGGTGAGCAAAGCGGACCAAGTCTATGAGCACAAGCCCAATAACCCTGACACTGAGGGATCTACAAAGAGAAGGGTCGACGAAGCACCATCCTTTCTGAGTAAACCACTCAAGGATAGGGTGAGGAAGTTCGATAGAGCGGAGTCAACTGCCACGGCGACTGGAGGACTGCAATGAAGCGACTCTTCGTATTGGGTTTGCTCGTCGTTTCTCTGGCGACTCAGTCAATTGCCCAGTCTTCGGACAAATGGGCCGAACTGCGCGACGCGGTCCATCCCTACAGAGAGAGCCTCTTGTCGGCTTCGGTGCTCTACAACAAAGATAAGTGGTATGCCCAGAGCTACTTGATCCCCACGACAAGTGAGGAAGTCACCAAATTTCTTGCCGATCTTTCAGCCGTCGAAAAGTTGATGACCGGTGACTTCGCTGGCACAATGCCGGCCTCCGCCTATCGCGACAACGATATCATGGAGCATCCTGAGTCGTGGCTCGAGATTGCCCGCGCACGGAACGACATCATAAAGAAGATCAAGGGGGAGGCGGCCTCGGACAAGGCGGCTTTCGAAGTTAAGTTTCTCAACGACATTGCGGAAAAAGTTCTTGCTAACGATGGCTGGGGTCTGACCGAAAATGGGTTGAAAATTCTGCTCGGTAAGAGAGAAGAAGTCCGCAAAAAACTCTGTGGCGGTGAAAACTACGAGGGGTGGGACGCCGCTTGCGACCGAATCATTCAGGCGGCGAAGTCTATGGCTCCCAAGGCACGGTCTTATGCCAACCACAGCGACTCAAGCATCAACACGCTGATTCGTAACGGTTGGGCAAAAAACTACAAAGACCGAACCATCATCAAAGTGGCCACTGCAAAAAGCGATTGGACTGTAGTTAAGGACTCGCTCGGGAGGCCAAAATATAGAAGCAAGGGAGTTGCGGTTCAGTACAAGGTCGCCGGATTCAGTTACGTGATTGAGCAGACTGTGTCCATATTGCAGGATCACGTAGGCGGTGGCCAATACAAGTATCGGCCGACGGCCCAGGTGCCTGACTACCGGATCCTTTCGCCGAAGTAGGCAGACGCCAAGTACGATGGGCGGGCCAGAACACCGATCGTGCTTCCTAAAGCCTCTTCAATCAGAAGCTTTCCCCTCCCACGGGAGGGGAAAGCTTGGAAGGAACTCTGGGCCATTGTTTGTTGGGAACTGGGCGCCTCATGTACGACATTTGGGGCCCACCTGCAACAAGGCTTCCCGGCTTGAGTCGGCGGCGGATGCTGGGACGATCGCAGTATCAAGCGAAGTTCGAGAGACCCTGGAGCAGACTTTTGAGTTCGATGGGCCGTACGAGCTGGATCTCAAAGGGCTGGGCCAGAGTCCGGTTTGGCATCTCGTTTGGTGAAAAACCCAATCCTTGGAGCTGGCTTGACTTCCAGAACAGCAGGTTCATTTAGTATTTGTCGCCCCAGGCGCCATGGCACCATGACCGGAAATGGGGATCGACGCTGAGTTGCGCGTCCTCAATGTCGCGAAGCAGGAATGGGGAGAAGACTCACCTCGATTCGGCGAAGAGTGGGGCTCTTTGTCAAATTCAATCCTGGCACTTCTACCACGCCATTAGCATCGGCGATTGAAGTGCCACTCTGGACGACATCCCCAGTCCCTGGGTCGCGAAGCTTCCACGCCACCTGCCGACCGGCACTCGCTAGGAACCTCTGAGGCCGTCGAATAGTCATAGAGGTGCGCAGGGTCGTGCCCGGATAATTGTCTATGGCCACCGGGGACTGCCCCACAAGCCAAACCGTGCAGGCCCAGAACTTTGGAGTGTCCACGATAGTGTTCACGTTCCAATCGATGTAGCCAGCCCATGTGCCGAAGTCTGTTCCATTGAAAGGGTCTCCGTTGCCCGGATCAGGTTGCCGGCCCGCCGTATTGAGATCTTCATCTGAGTCATAGAATGCGGGGAAGGACTGATGGAGGCGAAACCTTTGCTGATCCATCGTATCGTCTCGAAGGGTCCTCGTTAGAGGACCGGTGCCGATCCATTCGCCGACATCCACCCAAGAGTTCACGGGGTCTTCGTCCGACCAGTCAGGGACGGCGTGGTCCCTGCGATCCCAGAACACATGTATCCCAAGTTTGCTCGCGTTGACTGTGTGGAAGAGATTGACCCTGCGTGCAGTCCAGTGGTTGTCAGGTCCGATACCATCTTCAAACTCCATTTTTCCACTCCAAACCTTGGTGAACGGAATATCGCGAGCGTTGTTGAGCCGAACATGCCAGTCGAACGCTCCCCAGAACGTAACGGGCTGGCCGCCAACCAAGATGTTTGTTTCCAGGTTGAGAGCGGGTGTTCCAAACATCCTGTTCGGAAGGTCTTCGCCAGTTGCCTCCAGCGCAGGGGTGAACATGTGGCAGCTGGAGATGGCGTCTGCCCGGTAGCGAGAATAAAGGCTGGCGCCCCTCCCCCCAGCGCTGTGGCCATAAACACTAATCTTCTCGTGATCAAAGTTCAACCCAGTCGAAGGTCTTAACAAGTAGGCAATAGTCCAATCTAACATCCTTTGTGTATAGTTCCGTACGATTGTGCCAGCAGGCGGATCCTGGAAGTAATCCGGTTCAAATGGGTCAAAGTTTTCGGCGAAGCCGAACCACTTTGTCATTTGGTGACTCTCGGAACCGAGTCTGTTGTGAGTCATGTCATCTGAAGGGCCGACCATGAATCCGCTGACAATCTTGTTCCCGATGTTCGCAAAGAACCCCGGTCGGAACTGCCACCAGTGGCCTTGACCACCGTGCAGTGCGACAGAAAGCGGGTAGGGGCCAGGGCCTGGACCGCCGGTTGGTTGCGAGAGCATGAAAACATAGGGCATTCCATTCTTGTTCAGGTTCGCTGTGACAGGGAAGTCGGGGCGGTCGTTCGAAGCATTGTTGTCGCCCATCCGCCAGCTTGCAAACACAAAATTGTCGAAACCGTTGATTGTCTTTTGGAACTGGAAGTGTGGTTTAACTGGCTCGTTCACAGGGTCATAGGCCTCAGTAACACTTGCTTGTTGGTCAGGGAGGATGACGCTGGCCCCCTCTGGCACAACCGAGTAGTATCGGAGGCCCGATGAACGGACTGTATTGACGAACACCCCTTCACTGGCCCCAATTAAGCGGTAGCCACCACCAGATGCTGGAACGCGCCAAGTCGTAGTCTGCCCTGTCAAGTCCATGGCACCGTCTTGTAGGATCTTGCCCCTCCACTCGTCGCGGAAAAGCCTCCCAACTTTGAGACCGTTTACAGTGAATACGATTGGGCTGTTGGACGAGTAGATTTCGAACGTCATCGTCGGGTTTGCACCTTCATCAAACGACACAAAAGTCTGACCATCTCGGTAGACGGCTTGGACATTGCTCTGACAGATGGCCCTAATAGTCAAAGCCAACGTTACGAAAACGAAGAGCGCGCGCATGTGCCTATTTTCACCGCACAGCCGTCACAAAAACATCAAAGGCCATTGACATGCCCGTCACACTCGTGAGGTCGAACTTATGCTTTGAGGCCGGTGCAAGCGTCATCGACGGCTAAACCGAGCCTTGAGGCCCGGCTAGATCGGAGTTCCCCAGCCATCATGTTCACAGCTATGCGAGACCGCGATCTGCACTAGGGTCAAAACAGCGTCCTCTTTTGTGACGTCCAGAGGAGACATCGTAGCCTGGGCCTCAACACTGTGTCCACCGTATTGACTCTTATCTACCACGACAGTCGTGACAAACTCCAGCTTTTCGAGACTGGCACGGAGTTCGCTAGCAGCTTTTTCGTTCGGTGCAAAAAAGTGTAGGTCAATCTGGCGTGGAGCCATGAGGTCGACTCCAAATCCTTCGAGTGACGCCAAGAGATCCTTGTTCCGCTTTCGGTGCCCGGCAACCAATTTTCTGATTTCCAGTTGTTGCAGAAACTTCACAGCTAGACCATTATTGCTCACGCTTTCTGAGGAATAGAGAGCGTCCCAAATGGTCCTGTGCCGGCACCACAAATGTTGTGTAATACTAAACCGAATGGTTCAGCAAATCTGTTTAGATATGTCGTTTGGCGCACTCTCCGACGCCACCAGACGAGGGATCCTGGAGCAGTTGGCTTGGGCCGACGCCTCAATTTCGACCCTTGCTGAGAAGTTTCAGATGACCCTGACGGGCATGAAAAAACACATCAGCGTCCTTGAGCGTGCCGGACTTGTTGTCACCAAAAAGGTCGGGCGTGTACGGACTTGCAGGCTCGGGCCAATGGCTTTGGAAGATGAAATGACTTGGATTCAAAGTTACCGTGATCTTTGGTCGGCCCGGTTCAACGAACTGGACTCCGTCCTCGTTGCTCTGAATAATCAAAAGGGAGCACATGACGGCGCCTAAGTTAGATCCAGAGGGCTCGCCGGCGAACGAACTTGAGGTGTTCAGGGAGTTGATTTGCGGCTTTACCGGCAGAATTCTGCGGCGGGCGAGAGAGGTCCCTGCGGATAAGTGGAACTGGAGCTTCTCTGAGCGCACACCAACCGCCCGAGAGATTTGCGAGCACTCCTGGATGTGGCTGTACAGCGACAGGCAAGAGATCATGGTAGCCGACCCTACCAGTCAAACAGCGGTCCCTGACCCGCCTCTTGATCGCCTGGACATGTTAAGCATTCTCGAAAACGAGAAAGAGGAATGGCGAGCCCTCATCGCCACACTGAATCCTGAGTTGCTGGACGAAACTAGGGCCAGCCCCGATGGATACCGCCGAACCATTCGAGGCAGCCTCTTCCACATGGCACAGCACATCGTAAGCAAGAGTGGCCAGATGACGATGCTTCATTTCGAGCTCGGACTTGACGGTGAAGGGCCTTATGACGCTCCCCACCCCAACCGGCTCTACGGCTTTGGCTCGCCAATCTGGCCCGCACCTAGAAACTAAAGGAAAACACACATGGACACACATACCGAAATCGAAACAAAGGTCGAGAAAAAGTCTGACCTCGAACTCGTCGTCACTCGCACAGTCAACGCACCGGCCAACCTTGTTTGGAAGGCGTGGACGGATCCCGATCTCTTTCGCCAATGGTGGGTGCCAAAGTCATACGGGCTCACTCTGGCCTCCTGCGAATTGGACGTAAGGCCAGGAGGTAGGTATTGTCTCGCGTTCGTCCATGAAGGGGCAACGATGGAGTTTTTCGGCACCTACCTCGAAGTTGATCAGCCTACGCTCCTTAAGTGGACCAACGAGGAAGGTGACGAAGGTCGGACCATCACGACGGCGACGTTTACCGAGACCGACGGTAAGACACTGATCGAGGTCAGCGACCTCTATCCAAGCGCAGAAGCCATGGATTCCGGTTCGACTGGCGCCATGCCCGAAGTCCTTGGCCAGCTCGACGAACTTCTCGCCAGCCTGAGGTCGCCGTGATTCGGTCAAACCCACCAGCTGGCTCATCGCGTGGCCTTTTGCAGAATCCTTGCAGGCTCGACACGAAGACAAGGCCAGCTCTTACCCGGCCATAGAAAGAGATGGTCGTCCATAGGATCAGGTTGCATCCGGGGCCGGGGGTTTACGTATCGAAGCGATGACTGCGACTGCCAGAATGGCAACGATGACCCCTAACGACAGCACGACAGGGAACTTGGGCCACTCCGGCACCAGCACCTTCTCCGCGTACCCATACAGCATCTTGCCGCCAACGAAAACCAGGATCGCTGCCAGGCCATAGGACAGAAAGTGGAACATCTTCATGAGTCCCGCGAGGGCAAAAAATAGGGCACGCAAGCCGAGGATTGCAAAGATATTCGAAGTGAAGACTAAGAACGGATCGGCCGTGATCGCAAAAATCGCCGGAATCGAGTCCACTGCAAAGATCACGTCGGTGAACTCGACCACCAGTAAGACGAGAAACAGCGGCGTGGCCCAAAGTCTGCCATTGATCCTCTTGAAGAACTTCTGCCCGTGATATTCGTCCGTCACCGGCATGATCCGGCGGAATGCACGCACCAACGGGTTCTTCTCCGGATCGATCTTCTTGTCTTTGACGACCACCATCTTTATGCCGGTAACGATCAAGAAGAGTCCAAACAGGATCATCGTCCAGAAGAAATGCTCAAGTAATGCCGCGCCGGCGGCGATGAAGGCAGCACGAAAAATCAGTGCGCCAACGATGCCCCAAAACAAAACGCGGTGCTGATACTTTTCGGGAACAGCAAAGTAGCCGAACACCAACAGGAACACGAAAATGTTGTCAACACTGAGTGCTTTTTCGACGAGATATCCTGCGAGAAAGGCGAATCCTGCCTCTTCATTGGTGTAGCTGGTGCCTGGCTGGATCTGGTTCCAGAAGAAGAAGATGCCTAGATTGAAAATTAGGGCTAGGGCAATCCAGACGCCACTCCAGACCAAGGCTTCCTTCATCTCGACCTTATGGGCTTGGCGGTGAAACACCCCCAGATCGACAGCGAGAACCAGGAGAACGAAGCCCATGAATGTGCCCCATATCCAAAGGGGGATGTTGGCTAGTTCCACCATTAGAAGTCGAATAGCTCACCGAGGAGCCCTCCTCGCTTCTTCTTGCCCCGTCGGCGATAGTCGTCGTCATCGTCATCGTCATCGAACTGCTCGCGTCCGTATTTAGAGCTTTGGAGAGCTCGCTCTGAGTCTCGATCTGGTGATCGGCCGGAGAAGGCCGATCGTTCAATGATCTTATCGAGTTCGCCACGATCCAGCCAAACGCCACGACAAGTGGCACAGTAGTCGATCTCAACTCCCGATCGATCGGTCATCGTAAGTTCGATGACTTCGCATTTAGGGCATTTCATGTGTTTGTTTCCTTTTTCGATCCAATCACGGGCGTTAAAGGTCACAAAAAGACCTTCGCACGCGACACGTGTGAAGGTCTTGCGCTTTCTGCCGGGCCGACTCTTCCGAGCGTAATGACGACTTCGGCTCTGCTGTCAGCAGGCGCTACTCCCCTTCGGGATTACCCACATCAAACATGTTTTCACTCGGAAGGGTTCCCGGAGCGAACCAAGGTCCCAACATTTTCCGGAAATCCTCTCGTGCTAGGAAGACTAGCATCATCGCGGCGTCGACACCTACGAAAACAATGGTCCGGCCGGACCGCCGGCAAAAGTCGTCAGTTCGAGGTTGTCTGCTTAGGGCCTGGAACTCTGCGACCGCAACAAGGGTACTATTTCGGTATATCCTGAAATACCGATATGATTAACCTCGTCAACTTTGGAAGGGCTCTTTCAGACCCTACAAGGGTGCGGATCCTGAATGCATTGAGGCAAAGCGAACTGTGCGTCTGCGAGTTGGTCGATGCCTTAGAAGTCAATGGATCGACGCTCAGCACCCATCTGCAAACCCTGAGGAACACTGGAGTCGTCACGACAGAGAAACGGCGAGCCTGGGTCATCTACAGCATTTCGGAGTCGGCCGCTCCAGCAATTGAAGCGGCGTTCGAGAACTTTCCAACGATCAATTCAAGGATCGAGCGTGACCTTGACCGACTTTCTCGACGGATGCTCCTTCGCGTTGAGGGATGCTGTGTCGCGGGTGCCCGCCAACTGGAGCAGGAGGCCATGCTTGTGTAGACCATTCACGCTAGCCCTTATCCTTATGGCGACAATCGCCCAAGCACAAGGACAGCGGCCGAAGCTCCAGGTGCCCACGTGAACGGGATGACCAGGCGAAGGCGGCTTCCTCGGTCCGGGGGAGATTAATAAGAATTGGACATTCAGCGTACGATACGTCGATGTAAGCTTGCCAAGACCGAAGTATCGGTTGACCGGTGTTTATCGTTTCTCACCTCGACTGCAAGCCGGATTAGAATACAACCCAAGCGCAGGCGAAGTCAGCCTAATCGGAAACTACATTCTGGTGAC
>JAEURO010000057.1 GCA_016788345.1 Chthonomonadaceae bacterium | reverse complement strand
CGACTGTGGTTCCAATCTGTCAGGCCACTCGATGAGGCAGACGTGGTTGTCCAAGTATTCCTCAAGGCCAATCCCCCTCGCGTCCGTCAGCCGATAAAGGTCGGCATGCAAGACTGGAGGCACCGAATCGTACACGTGGAACAAGTTGAACGTTGGGGACTTGACAAAGATTTCTGGAGCCAAAGAAGTCACGTACCCCCTCGCAAAAGTTGTCTTTCCTGCACCGAGTGGTCCCGACAAGAGCACCAAGTCACCGGGCAAGAACTCTTGGCCGAGTTTCGCCGCAAAGTCCTCGAGTGAAGCCGGATCTGTGCACATAATCGGCTCTGACATCCGCACTAATTGAGCATGGCACCATTGTCCAAACCACGGCGACCTGTCTAAGACTTGTATACTAGAAACCTGCCCGGGTGGCGGAATGGTAGACGCAGCGGACTTAAAATCCGTTGACTGTAAGGTCGTGTGGGTTCGAGTCCCACCCTGGGCACCATTCGTCCGTTATTTGACCAATTGAGCTGACTTTTGAGTGTCGACACAGACTTGGCCAGTGAATGTCACCACTGGGCGTGATGTCGACCTGATTGGCCCGGCCCAAGAGTCCAGGCTTACGGTCACTGCACCTCCCTTGCTTCGCACGACTATGTCACCATTCGCTCCGTCGAGACGTGACCAGGCGACGGCTGCCGCAGATGCTCCGGTTCCGCAGCCTAGCGTCTCACCGACGCCCCGCTCCCAAATCCGCATGTTCAGGGTGTTCTTATCCGCTGCCTGGACGAACATAACGCTCGTTCTCTCAGGGAAGAGCGGGTCGTTCTCGAGAGAAGGGCCAAGGGCAAAAAAAGTCTCATCGTCTGGAATTTTTTCGTTGAATACCACAAAGTGTGTGCTGCCAGTGGAAACGGCGGTTCCTCGCACACCTTGCACGAAGTCGTCGATGAAGCTACTGCTTCTCAGAATGGGGACTTTGTCTGGCTCAAAGCTGGCTGGGGGCAGAGTTATGGAGACTGCGCCACTTTCGTCGACGGTCGTTGGAACAAGGACAGATCCGTGCTTGGTTTCTGAGTGATGACCAATCAGCCCTCGCTGAAAAGCCCATAGCCCGGCGCAACGAAGTCCGTTTCCACAGAAGTCTTCGGATCCGTCGGCATTGAACATCCTCAGCCAAAGCTTGCCGTCCGCCTTGTCGAGGACCAGGAGTCCGTCCGAGCCAATGCCAAAGCCACGGTCGCACAAAGTCTGGGCGACGTGGCTCAGCTCATGGTCGCGAATGTCTTCGGCTTGAATTAAGACGAAATCATTACCAATCGTTTGAATCTTAGTAAAAGGAATCAATCTTTGAGTGGCTCCAACCAAAATTCTGCGCGGCTCGCCATGTGACTGAACCAGGTTCCGTCAGCGCAAACTAGGGGGAACCACCAGGACGCCGGTCTTAGCCCAGCTTTCTTGAGCCCAGAGCTTGCAACTATGGCGTCCCTTACGAACCTAGCTCTGGAAAGTTCGGCTTCAAAAGCTATGTTGTCTCTATTGGTTTTTGCTTGTGCCACGCCCTCTGATTCGACGATGTTAGTCTGTTTGAGTTGCAATTGGGCCCATTCTTGCCTGGTTTGGACGATCTCGCGCCGGAGTACACGAATTCGTCGCTCGAACTCCAGCCTAGTATTTGTTTCTTCTTGTTTATGAGGCTTACCAAACATAAATTCGCGCCAATGCCGACCCTTCTGTTCCTCCAGGTCCTGGACTTGGCTCTTCAAATCCTTGAGCCTTGCGAGAAACACTTCTTTCTCCGCCTTCACTTCGTCCAAGCTGTTTTTGATCCCAAGCAGTGTCTGGTGACACTCCTCATATTGTTTTGCAAGACAGTTCCAAGATCCTCCAACATGCTGGTCTAGATAGTTGATCAAGTCGAGTGGCCTCTTAAGGCCACCGAGCTTGGCAAGCTCAGTCAATTGTTCAGCGTACACATCTCGCCACCTGGCTGCTAGGCTGTGTCCACATAGCTCGTCTACACCAAATGGGCGAACAAGTGGCGGAGGCAATCGGAACCAAGCACAACATTGGTTCAACGAATCCCAAGGACTGACTCGGAGCCTGAGGATCGGAAGTGGACTAAGCTCAATCCCACTTTTCGCCAAATTGTTGTGGAACGCACGGCTGTTTTGGACATAAGAGCTTGCCCCATCATGAAAAACGAACACGAATTCTGCTGACAACATGCCGATCAAAGTGACCGCTTTGCCGACCAAAACACAATTGGGGCCGAATCTCTCCTCCAAGATTCTAGCTAGTTCTTCACAGGTCTCTGGCTTTTTCTTGTAGCTGAAGCCTGTAGGACGGGGGGTCGCGACGACGCCTCCTCGGGAACCAAGTCGAAGGGTTCCACGGCCTATGCCAGGAATGTAAAGGTCAAAGGGCAGTGCCCCAGTCCCAAATCGATCAAGTGAATAAATCTCGGTGCCAGAGATCGCTTCGTTATAGGCTCCTTTCGCAAAATCGGATGTCTTTGGATCCAAAAACGCCTCAAACACTTTGAACCTTGGGAGTTGGCACGTTCCCGTATTGAACTTGAGCAAGGACGTTGTGGTGGTGGTGTCCAGATCCACATCGCGTCCCGCGGCCATACCATACATGTCCGGAATGAGAGCCTCGTAATAGCTTGCCAAGGTTTGTTCGCTATCTAAGTCGGCCTTGTCGCATGCGATGGCGAGAAGCTTTTCAGCCGCTTTTTCCGATTCTTGGCGATGCGGGCCGGCAATCCGCTCAAGCGACGTGTCCACTGCCCATTTGAATGTTCCGAACAAAGTCGAAAAGAGAGGGCCGATCGGTTTTTCAGCGGAGATCCGTTGTTCTGCACTGAGCGACACGACTCCTCGCCAGCCCCAGGCCTCAGTGATCTCGTCCAGATATCCGGGCCTCCGTGACTGGATCTTTGACAGGTTTGTGTTCGCGTTTTGGAGGGCCTCCTTGGTCACGATAGTCTCTGAACCAAACAGGGCCGAAAATTCTCCGGCGGCACTCCACAGTCCTTTCGTCGTGGTGTCGTTGTGCGGCAGAGCTACAAACTGTGCAGCGGCTCCATCGACTTTATGCTTTGCAAAGTAGTCTGTGTCATGTATCCCTGCAACAAACCGACGGGTATATCCCAGCTCTTGCGACTTAAGAGCGACAAGAGATTTGACTGGCTCGTCCCAAAAGACCGTCTGACCCAAAGCCAAGAAAGGAGCATCGGCAGAAACCTTCTGGAGTTCGGCCAAAGTCCTCTCTTGGCTGGGACAGCAATTTTTCATTTCACGTGGCTTAGAATTCTACGTCGGAACGGGGTCACATGGTCGGCAACGGCACTTCTTATTAAGGACTAAGCCGTGATCTTGGTTCCGGCAGCCCATACAGACACGGGCCTTGGACCATCGATCCACTGGATGACCTCGCGCCAGTCTACAAGGGGCCAAACACTGAAATCAGCGAGAAGGCCGGGCTCCAGTCGGCCCCGGTCATGTAACCCCAACGAGCGGGCAGCATGGTCGGTCACAGCCTTCAGACACTCTTCCGGCGTCATTCTCATGTGCCTGGCCGCAAGTGCCATGACAAACGGGAGGCTCGGCGTCGGACTCGTCCCGGGGTTGAAATCGGTGGCCAGGACAACAGGTGATCCAGCGTCTAGCAGGGCACGTGCGTCGGCATACTTGTTTAGACCGAGTCCAAGCACGGATCCAGGAAGCAAAACCGGGATTGTGTCCGAATCAATCAGCGGGATAAAGTCGACAGTCTGTTCCATATGGTCAGCAGTCGATGCGCCTAGTTCTACGGCAAGTGCCGCCCCTCCGCCAACTGTCAATTGGTCGACGTGGAGCCTGGCACTAAACCCCAACTTTTGAGCCGCCCTAACGAACATTCGACATTGGTCTGGAGAGAAGTAACCTTGCTCTACAAAGGCGTCAACGTAGGTCGCCAAGCCCGCGCCGTGGACTGCTGGAAGCCACCTATCGATAACGTCTTCGACAAAACTGTCTGTCTCGGCCCCTTCTGGAACAGCGTGTAAACCAAGAAACGTCGAGACGACGCGGGGCGTCTTCAAGCCGGTCGAACTCGCAAACGCCAAATCGATGTTGTGGAGGGCCAGCAGGATGTCGAGTTCAGTCGACAAGTCGAGTCCGTATCCAGACTTGGCCTCAAGAGTCGTGGTTCCGGCCCTGACGCACCATGCCAAGTGCTTCAGTCCTATTGCGAGGAGATCTTCCTGCCCCAATCCGCGGGTCGCTTGGACAGTGCTCATGATGCCGCCACCAGCCGCTTTGATCTCGCCATAGCTTTGGCCCCTGGCCCGCAATTCAAGCTCTTGAGCACGATGACCGCCGAACACTAAATGTGTATGGGCGTCAACAAACCCTGGCAGCACGACACCTCCTGCGGCGTCGTAGGTCTCATCCGCCGGTTCGCCAAAGTCTCTCCCCGGCCCCACGAACTCAATCTTGCCGGCAACGAACGAGAGTACGGCGTCCCGGGTCACCGCAACAGACCCGTCCGAAAGTGGAGTCGCAAGTTGCCCAATGTTTTTGACAACGGTTCGCACACGAGACTTTTACCACCGCGTGCGCCCAGGAGTCCTAGCAGGCCCCGAGGCTTGTAGCGGGTAAACCCACGCAATGCAGATTATCGAGTGTGTCCCCAACTTTTCTGAGGGGAGCGACGAAGTGATCATTCGGGCCATTGGCCATGCGGTCGAAACTGTTGAGGGAGTCAAGCTCCTCGACGTCGATCCCGGACAGGCGACAAACAGGACGGTCTACACCTTCGTCGGGGAGCCAGCACCGGTGGTCGAAGCGGCCGTCAGGGCTGCCAAGGTTGGGAAGGATCTGATAGATATGTCCAAACACAAGGGAGAGCATCCAAGGTTTGGTGCCTTGGACGTTTGCCCACTTGTCCCTGTCTCAGGGATTTCTATGGAGGAAACAGTCGTTTGGGCGAAGAACCTTGCCCAGAGACTCGGCGAGGAAGTCGGACTCTCGGTCTTTCTTTATGAAAACGCTTCAGACAAGAGTCACAGGAAAAACCTAGCAGACGTCCGCTCTGGAGAGTATGAAGGGCTGGAAGAGAAGCTGAAGAAATCAGAGTGGCAGCCAGATTTCGGGCCAGCAACCTTCAACCCCAAGAGCGGAGCGACTGCTTGTGGTGCCCGAGACATCTTAGTGGCGTACAACGTCAATCTGAACACGACGTCGACCCGGCGCGCGAACGCCATTGCGTTCGACGTACGAGAGCGCGGGAGAGTCAAGAGAACGGGCGACCCGCTCACAGGAGACGTCGTGAGGGATGCAGACGGCAGCCCGGTCTACGAGCCTGGCGCGCTCCGTAATGTAAAGGCAATCGGCTGGTTCATCGAAGAGTATGGAATCGCACAGATTTCTATGAACTTGACCAACGTTCGTGAGACCCCCGTCCATATGGCTTTTGACGCGTGTTGCGAATCGGCAGCCGACCGTGGGATGCGTGTCACGGGTTCAGAACTCGTCGGATTGATACCCTTGTCCTGCCTGATCGACGCAGGCAAACACTATCTCCGAAAGCAGCAGCGCTCAACAGGCGTCTCCGAAAAAGAGCTGATAAAGATCGCGGTCAAGTCGATGGGTTTGGACGAGCTGACTCCTTTCGATCCGGAAAGGAAGATTATTGAGTATGCGATGAGGGACCGGTCTATCACGAAGCTGGTCGACCTTTCGCTAAAGGACTTTGTCGAGGAGACGGCGAGCGAGTCGCCAGCTCCCGGCGGCGGGTCGATCTCGGCGAGCATGGGTGCAATGGGTGCCGCGCTTGCGACAATGGTCGCCAACCTGTCGTCACACAAACGAGGGTGGGACTCGAGGTGGCAAGAGTTTAGTGACTGGGCCGAACAAGGTCAGGCATCTCTCGAACATATGCTTAGACTGATCGATGACGACACCGAGGCTTTCAATGACTTGATGGCTGCGTTCGCACTTCCCAAAGGGTCGCCGGAAGAGCAAGCAGCCAGAAGCACAGCCATTCAATCTGCGACTAAGCGTGCCATCGAGGTGCCTCTCGAAGTGATGCGGACTGCTTGCGGCACAATGGGCGTCATTAAAGCGATGGCCGAAATGGGTAATCCCAATTCAGTGTCCGACGCAGGTGTTGGCGCTGTGGCGGCAAGATCCTCGGTCATGGGAGCTTGGTTGAACGTCAAGATCAATTGCGGCGGACTCAAGGACAAGATGTTTGTTGGACAAGTCCTGACTGAGGGACAAGGGCTCGTGGATCAAGCTAGGGACGCAGAAGAAGAGATCTTGACACTTGTGGACGCCAAAATGGCTGAATAGACCTCGAGTCGACTAGTCGGTATGTAGCAACTTGGTGAGGAATCGAACAAGCTCGTGCCCACCGGGGTTACAATCGAATGAAGGAGGCTGGGCACCAAGTCCACCATTTGGTCGAAGTGTCGTGACAATCCTATCGCCGGACCTTGCGACATAGGGAAGTCGTCCATAAGTCCGGGTGTCTATCCTAGTAAGTAGCCACTCTGCGTCCGGCAATTGATCTTCGAGCCATTTGGGATCGATCGTGCAGTCTGGAGCGACGGGCCATTGTATGTCGCAGTTTTCGACCCAATGGCATAAACGCGGGTCTCCTAACAGGACGCACTCCCGCCAAAATGGGTTTGGCACCGTACCCTTACCTTCCAAGAACAAAACTCCTGTTCGCCAATTGGGTTCTTCGCATGTGAACGCTATTCCATCGCAAAAATCTGGGCAGCTGTCGAACGGGAGCCTGTCAACAATTGTTAGTCGCCATGACGCTCGCCAATCTCCCACTTCGACACAGACTTCCCCCGACTCTGGGACAGGAACTGTCGCGACGAGCATGGGTAAGCCAGCTGTCGTCTCGACAGAACCATACGGTTCACCGCAGACAGTCACTTGGAACAGGCCCGTTGCCTCAGGGCGGAGGCCGATTTGCACCACACCTTCGCCCCGAAAGTGTGTGCGTGTGTCAAGCCATCCAGTTCTGTTTCCTCCGCGCACCCAGGGCGGGCGCCGGTGGGGTAAGAGGAAGAACGCTCCATTGGGTTCGATCGGCGTCTTGACACCGGAGGTTGAAATTGGCGTGTCACAAAGGCCAGTGATCACATATCCATTGATTTCTCCGTTGCAGTGAACAGTCTCTGCCACACGTTGTCGGACATAGGCTGCCCTCTTGACCGATGCCTCGTAGAGCCTAGGCTCGTCCGTGCCTTCCGGTAGGGGAGAAGACAGGACTCTAGGAAGGTCGTACTGCCAACGTACGCCTCGATCATTCAGTTCTGCGTGCGCCGAAGCCCAGTATGGCCTAGGCGCAGCGTACGATCGGACGATCGAAGGGTTCATAGGATCAAGAGTCAGGCTCTCTTCACCCACAAACTGTCCCAAACTTCGATAAGTGTCGAAGTCGCAAAATTCTCCCAGTAGGATGGGTAAGTCTGGCCGCGGACCGTTCCTGAGAGACTCAAGGACACATGGATAGTACATGAGGTCGCAGTAAGGGTGGTAATCGTAAAACGTACCGAACTCGCGCAAGTCGCCGCCGTACATTTCGCTTCCGCCAGAATTGTCCTTGACCAGGCGGCAGCCGGTGAGGTCACTGACTAATTCAAAAAGTCTTCGCCGAAATTCTAGGGAAGTCCCAGCGCTCAGCTCACATCCGCACGTCCAGGCGACGATGCTTGGATGGCGGCGGTATTGCAGGACGATCCTCTCGACTTCCTCTAGTGCCGAAGACTCGTCTAACTCCTGGCCAGGCATCCAAAGCGGCAGTTCGATCCAAGCGTGGAGCCCTACCCTTTCTAGTTCGTCCAAATAGTGATGGGGAGGCAACCAAAGGCAGAATTTGACAAGGTTAAAACCCAGGTCGGCAATGTGTTCGACCTCTCGCTGAACCATGTCTCTTGTTGGATTTGGAGATCCTGTGTCCGCGTACCATCCCCAGTTCAGAATGCCTCGCAGAAACTCCTTTGGGGCTCGCTGGGTCGATTGAGATGTGTCGATGGGCGAGTGCGAAACTTCGACTTCACGAAACAGGCCCCCAAACGTACCATACACATAGGGCAGAAAGCCGCTCAACACGGACTGGACGGGGAACTTAGGGCCGCCGTTTTTCGTCACGTCAACCCGAATGTCAGCCACCCGGCCAGGCTCTCCAAGTGGCACCGAAAAAGCGTCCCAGATTCCCTGGTGGGTCAGGACAAGGTCGCCATCGATGCGTACTGCAGCCTCGTATGACACCCCGTGAAAGACCAAATGACAATCAGGGCCATCGACGGGGATCTGGCAACGGTAAACCGCTGGCCCCTCCCAACGTAGGTCTACATCTTGTCCCCAAACATGAGGAACTTGGCAAGGCCGTGGACCGTCACCGTAATCTACCGACCAGTTGGTCATTTGTCGCCTGGATCGTTTGGCGTAGATTGGTCAGCTGGATCTAGGGCTTCGCTTTCCACTTTTCCGCCCAACGCTTCAATCGCTTCTGCTACATCCTTGATGGCCAGCTCTATGTTTTCCTTCAGAGTAGCCAGGCCCTCGACTCCTGCCTCCAATCCTTCAATTGTCCCTAGTGCAGTCTCCAGGCTCTTGTAGGCGTCGTTCCCAGAGGAGATCCTGGCCTTTCGGTCGTCATCGGCGACAGCGAACGACTTTCTGACCTCTTCCAGAGTCAGTGGGTCAGCGGCGGCGTCTGCGACGCTAGCCCCTGCGTCGTCCAAGAGGTCGACAACGTCTTGCGCGGCTTGCTTGGCTTCACGTCCCAGAGACCCGGCAGCTTTCTTGGCGAGGTCGAGCGCGGACTCAATAGTGTCCGCTGCTCCAGCCATTTGGACAGATCCTTCGTGCAATTGTGAAGCTACGGTCATGTCTGGGTCGTCTGGTGCCCGGCCGTAGCTTGTTTCGACGGGAGGTTGATAGACCGTTCCTGCGCCAGATTGTTTGCAACCTACGATGATTGCTAAACAGGTTACGAGCACCAGGACGTTCCGCACGGAAAAATCGTACCTGTTGACAACAGGCCCGGCGAAGTAAGAGAATGGGTCTATGTTCTTAGCACCTCACTTTGTAGCTTCCGACCCCTATCTGCTAAAAATTGGCACCCCAGGGACCTACATGGCTCCGATGGGATACTCGAGGACCGCGACTGGCCGAGCTGCCACAGTCAGCGATATTGCAGCGCAAGCCAGCGGCGCAACGTTTGTCTTTGTTGGAGAGTCGCACAATAACCCAAGCCATCATCAGGCTCAGGCGGACGTGATACGGGCCCTAGCGACGAACGGCCGGGCAGTCACGGTCGGATTTGAGATGTTCACCAGAGACAACCAAGCGAACATCAACGGCTGGACACTTGGATGGTGGGACGACACCACATTTCAACTAAAGTCGGACTGGAAGAAGCAGTGGGGTTTCAATTACATCCTCTACAAGCCCGTGTTCGACGTGATCAAAGAGTTGGGGCTCCCTATGGTCGCTCTGAACTTGCCTAGAGACTGGGTCCGGCAAATCGGACGTACGGGGCCAACAGCCATAAAAGAGGAATGGAAGGCGTGGCTCCCCTCGCTTGATCTTGGTAACACCTCACACAAGGAGGTGTTCAGCTCATTGATGGGCGACCACCCCATGACTGGGGCAGAAAACATCTATGCAGCCCAAGTCAGCTGGGACACAGGCATGGCCCAAAGCGCGATTGACGCTATGGCTGGCAGAAAGAACCCTAAGGCGGTTATGGTCGTCTTGGCGGGAATCGGCCACACGATGTACGGACAGGGGATTAATTTTCGAATTAAGCAAAAGACTCCGGCCACTATGGTCAATGTGGCCTGTATTGACAGCGAATCACCCAGAGATGTGAGCCGCGGGATCGGCGACTTTGTTTTTATGGCCCCCCCTGGAAAAGAGTGACCTGGTAAATGTTGCAGAGTCTGGTTCTTGGGAACTGATACGGACCGTCGATTGTTGAACCCTTCGACAGAGGTACCATCGGCGCGATGCTCTTCAAGCGGGGAGACCCCCGGCGCGAGTGCTTTGAGCGGATGGCCGAGCAGGTCTTTTCGTCGGTCTATGGGACAGCCTTGCGCTTAACCAGGGACCGGGAGGAGGCCAGCGACCTGTCTCAGGAAGCGATAGTCCGAGCCTACGAGGCGTTTGACCGGTTCGATGGCCGTAACTTTAAAGCTTGGATGCTCCGTATCCTGACCAATCTCTACATCAATAAATATAGGAGAAGGGTCCGCGAAGGCACGAGCGGCTCGTTAGACGACGAGGCCGCCCAAGAGCCAGTCGCTTTGGCCAGTGAAGCCCCAGACCGGCAGGTGTTCGACGAGATGTTGGGCTCCGAGGTCGAGGAAGCGCTAGCAAAAGTGCCTGATGTGTTCCGCATGGCCGTTATGTTGTCTGACCTCGAAGGGTTGACTTACGACGAAATCGCCGAGGCCACCGATGTGCCAGTGGGCACAGTGAGGTCGCGGATCGCAAGAGGGCGGGCCCTGTTGAGGAAAGAGTTGGAATCGTTTGCAAAGGAACAAGGATATTTGAAACCATGAAGTTAGACGCAGAATCGATCCAAGCCTATGCGGACGGGGAGCTCACAGAAACAGAAGTGGAGGCTGCGGCAGGAGCCATTGCGAATGATCCCCATGCTGCCGCAGAACTTGAGTGGGCAACGATGACGAAGTCTCTTCTAAAATCAAAAGTGACATCCGAGTTCGACCCAGCCTTATGGGCCAAATGCCGCGACAGATTGGACGCAATAGACAAGACCAAGACGACTGAGGCGTTTGTTGGTAAATACGCTTGGGCGCTGTGTCTCGTGTTCCTGGCAGGAATCCTGTCCGCAGCTTTCCTGAACCGAGCTGGCGCAGGGAGACCGCTTTCGACTGACCACATGGCCAGTCTCTTCAATGGGCTTACGCCGTTTAGTTTCACTGGCTCGCAAGACGCAATCGACAACATGCGTTCGAAAGTCGGAATGGTGCCGTCTCAGCTTCCGAACGTAGCTCGGTGCGTGGCAGCCGCGACAGGAAGTATTGATGGCCGTAGGGTCGGAAGGTTTATCCTGGACGATGGGAGGGGGTTTGTCACGCTGTTTGTTATCGAAGGCACCAATGGAGTCGAGGGATTGAGCGAAGCAGATCAAAGCTACCAATGTGGGAACATCAATGATGCCGCCGCGGTTTCTTGGAAGCAATCGGGGTACCTATGTTTACTCGTCGGTCCGCGTAACATCGCTGAGCTCAAAAACTTGGGCAATGTGATTCAGAGCCAGTGACGCGAGTCACCGTGTTCTTGAGTAGAGCACGTGTATCCGGCAAAGCTCGTCGCGTTCACGGTAGCCGGCCATGATTGGCCTCGGACGTCGCCCTTCATTTCGGCCCATATGAATGTCATTGTCAAAGTTGAACTCGCTTCTTAGCCCGGCTCCTTCAGGAAAAGCGAGAGGATTGGAATACCGATAGACGCCTTGCCAATAGGGCTCCCACTTTCTCGTTGCAAACAGCTCTTTGTCGCCGCTCCACAGGCGAACCGAAGTGCAGAAGAACCTGGCTTCTGGATAGACGGCAATGACCTGAGACGCCGGCGGGAGTTGGCCCTTGGGGGATAACACCAAACTGCCGGGTGCCGGGATTGCGAATTCTTCTTCAGACAGAGTCGTCCAGAGTCCTTCGGTGTCGCTCATCCCATGGGAGAAGTAAAGTCCAATCTTAAATTCGCCGCTCTCAGCCTTGCCACGTGGAATGACAAGGAATTGAACGACGATCGCATCTCCCGAAAGCGTCATCGACACGCCCTTTGGAAGTTCCCAGGCAGGATAGCCGGGAGCCCAAGATCCAAGATATGTCTTGGCATCTAGGTCGAGGCTCCCTCCCGTTTGGAACCCTTCTCGCGCCCGCTTAGTTCCAAGTAATCCGGGCCTTGCGACAGCGACAACAGCAGATCGAAGCACTTTGGGCTGGTCGACCACAATGTCAAAACCTCGTAGCTTTCTTCCCGAGTAACTTCCCAGGGGAATGACTGTGGCTTGCCAATAGGGGCGGCCTTCCTCTGGAACGTCCGCAAACTTGGGCAAGGTCAGGACGGCGTCTGGTGGGCCAAGCCTCCATGACTTGATCGGCACTGTCTCTATCGGCGTTGTTGGCTCTCCTTCAGGTGCGCCGTCTTGGACCCATCTCTGCAGTTGGACTCCCTCTTCATCGGAAATGGGGCCGCCTCCTGGGACAAACTCACCCTCTCCGGGAGTTGCGTAGTGTGGCGGCATAGACCGGATAAGCATCATCCTGAGGCAAAGGTTTGCTCGCTTGGCCACTTGCGCATACGTCTGCAAAGGAAAGGGCGCAAGACCTCCAGAGACATGGCAACTGACGCACTTTCGATCAATGATTGGCTTGATCGCGTTCGCAAAGGTGACGGCCTGGGGTCCGGTCACTATGAGGGCGGCTAGGAGAGAGGTCACGTCCACAGCTAAGGTACCGCAATGGGCCGGACACCTTAAACGTCATAATGGGCATATGCTCGCTCTCATAGCCAGCCTCGCACTCACCCAGCAGTCAAACGCCGGACTTCCTCCCACAATCCTGCCTGACATGACCGGAGAGTCTGTACAGTTACCAGACCCCAATGCCAAAGCCACAGTCATGCTCTTCATTGCCGTCGACTGCCCAATTTCCAATAGATATGCCCCTGAGTTGGGACGGATCTGTCAGGCTTACAAAGACAAAGGAGTTAGTTTCTATCGAGTCTATTTGGACGATTCCTTCACGAAAGACGAAATCCTTTCTCACGGTAAAGAGTTCAAGATGCCAAACACTGCATTCCTCGATATGAAGCACAAGCTTGTGGATATGCTTGGCATGACGGTGACGCCCGAGGCTGCGGTTGTCTCTAGCTCAGGGACAATCCTCTACCGCGGACGCATCGACGACCTCTATCTTGAGCACGGCCGAGTCCGCGACGGGGAGTATAGACGTGATCTGAGGGTCGCATTGGACGAGTTTTTGGCTGGGAAACCCATTTCCAAGCCGTTCACCACAGCGATTGGCTGTGGCATTCCAGGAAAGTGATTTGTAAGTAGACAAGCGACGTTAGCCGGTTTGGGACGTCCATTCTGTATGAGCTTTGTTTGCTTGGCTACTTGTTTGATTGCGACTGCGGCCGATAATCCACCGACTGGAGGGAAAATAGTCGCCGCCTCGTTGTTCAAGAACGGATACGCGGTTGTTGTTCGAGAGGCAGATTTAGGAGCGAATGGCGAGGTCAATCTTGTACCTCCAACAAACGCTGTGATCGGGACGCTCTGGATCAGTTCCGGGCAGGGTGTCAACCTCGCAAAGGTCAAAGTCAGCTTTTTCAAAAGTGAGTCATTGCGAGACGTCGACAGCTTTGACGAGTTGCTGTCGGCAAATCTTAACAAGACTGTGACGGTTGAAACAACTCCGACTTACTCCGGACAAAACTTGACCTTGAAGGGCAAACTTCTAAGTGCTAGCGGCACTGTCGTGGTCATCGACATGGCAAAAGAACGGATGGTGATCCAGAAGAGCGCGGTCGTCCGCGTCACTGGAGAAAACAACGCACTTGTCTACCAACTGCCCGTCAGAACGAGCCAACGTACCCTCCAAGTCATGGGGGCTGGCAAGGGGAAGGTCTATATGGTCAGCTTGCAAAAGGGGATGATGTGGGCCCCTTCCTACCA
>JAEURO010000056.1:4558-13739 GCA_016788345.1 Chthonomonadaceae bacterium | reverse complement strand
ACGGAAATGTTGCATGAGCACTTTTGTTCCCTTGAGTTCCATTTTTCGGACTGCCACCAGCTCCCAGGGTGACTGGGGCGGAAATGTATAGGGTTTCATCCCCAACTCCCTTGCGAACCTTCGCAAGTCGTCCTGCGGAGTCAAGTACTTTGCGCCAGGTTTGTCGAGTCTGAATGTACCTGCGATGAAAGTTGCGTCGAACTTAATGTTTGTATATTCGAGATAGCTGTTTCTTCGGCCTTCTCTATCGAACGATTGAAATTTTAGCAACACCCCATGCACCGGATCGATCCATGCCTGGGCTTCGACTTTCCCATCTGGCCCCTTTGACACGAGCAACCGTGTCATAACTCCGGCGATCCGGCCACCATCCGACTCTACAAGAGGCAGGGGCCGCCGTCCAAACCCACCCATTCTGCCAAATCTCAAGAAGAATTCGTTTTCCCTCGCGGGGCTGGTCCTTACGGTATTGTCCGCTGGGATCCATTCCTGACGCTGCCTCGCGTCTTCGATGGCGATCTTTCCTTTGTTTGGACCATCGGTCGCCTCGGTCTTGATCCGGTGTCCATCGCGCCAAACTCTTTCCGTCACGATCTTTCTTTCGTCGGACTCCAGGTGTTGAATGACCCTAATGCCTGTGAACTTGACCTTGTCTCGAGACTCGAGCAACTTTCGGATCAGCGGATTGGCTTGGGCCCCTCCCATTGGCCCCCGTGGCGCGCCTTGAGGCCCATGTTGGCCACGCTTCTGGGCAACAGTGCCTGAGGTCAAAATCGCGAAGACGGCGAACAACCAGATAGACCGCATTACAGCCCCGGCTTAACGTCTGCCACAGGCTCCATGATCCCCATTCCGGACTCCATGTCAGCTTCACGATGGGCAGTGAACAGTGCATCGCTGACCGCTGGGCCTTCTGAGTTCGTCAGGACATAGTGCTGGTTACTAATATCGTCTTTCACAGTCGGCCGACTTAGCACGAGGAACATGGCGCAGCAAGCAGTGACTAGACTTGCTCCGCCGATCCATCTCAAGACAAGCGACTTTCGGGCAGCCTTGTGGCCGACCAGCAGTCTCTGGTTCAACTCGCTCCTCCATGCCAAGCTTGGTTCGCTTTCACGTAGTGACGAAACGGCCCGCCTGACCTCCACTTGAGCCTCCAGCGCTTGATCCAAGGTCAAAGCCTCTTCGAGTGTGACAGGCTGCTCACCAATCAATTTTTCAAACAGCTTTTCGTTCATATGGATCCTCCTGTCTGTACATATTTTGTCACAGCTTTTTGCAAATGTGCTCTGGCGAGGAACAAGCGGCTCTTGACCGTTCCAACTGGAACGTTGACCACGTTTGCAATCTCCTCATATCCTAAATCTTCTTTATCGTGGAGCAAAAGCACGGTCCTGAGTTTTTCACTCAACTCTAAGACGGCTTTGTCGACGACTTCGAGAAAGTCCGATTCATCGAGCAGCGCCCCTGGGTTCCACCTACTGTCGGCGAGGTCAAACGCTTCAAGTTCGGTTCCCATGGCGTCCAGACTCGCCACATCCAGCGCCCTTTCTGATCGCCGAACACGGTCAATGCACAGGTTGTAGGCGATTCGAAAGAGCCAGGTTCTCAGGGACGAGCGGCCATCAAATTTGGAGAGGGACTGGAAGGCCTTGATAAAGACCTCTTGCGTGACGTCCGCGGACTCTTCGTCGTTGCGAAGCATTCTCTTGACAAAGCCGAAAATCCTTGATTGAAAGGCGTCGACGATCTTCCCGAAGGCCTCATAGTCCTGTCGACGGCATTGGTCGACAAGGGCTTGTTCTGCCGCTGCATCAAGCTGCCTTCTCATCGGAATCCATCCCGAACTAGTCCCACGGTTCATCTGACACATGGATAGACGCACGGCTGGCCCCAGCGTTCACTGCCAGGGCCAGTAGTCCAACCAGATATCAGAGATTAGTCGGTCGCACTAGAACCTGACGCCGCCGAATATCCCAAATCCGGCGAGTTTAGCTTCAGACGAGCCGAAGTACTTGATTTCTACGAACAGTGGCATCTGGCTCTTAACGAAGTCATAGCCAGCACCAAACTGGAAAGCGAACTCCGAGTCGTTGCTCGTGTTACCCTTGCCGTCGATGGTCCGGCCGAACCCGATCCCAGCTCCGGCGGAATAGAAGAATTGGTCATTGTGGCCCACATAGTTCAAGAGGAGCGGAACATGCGAGAAACTGCCTTTCCCATAGTAGTCCGCCGATATGGTCAAGGTCGCCGAACCCTTTGGATTGCTCATGTCGAAGTGAAGGTCTTTGAGTTTGTACTCCAATCCACCGCCGAACCAGCCTTGGCCTTCGATGTCTCTTGCCTGACCGTTAGACGGATAAAACAGCCCTAGTCTTAAGCTGGCACCAATCGGCTTTTGGTATTGGGCGTGGGCACTGACTGACGCGATGGCCATGACAGCGGTGAGTGCAGGAGCGATAGAGGTCTTCATCCTTGGTCCTTATGATCGATGTGCGGGCAATCATGCCCTGACAAACCAATCTTAGCACCTATGACGTATCGTGACGGGCCCCAGATTCATACTAGGGCATAAATGTGACAATAGAGCTAGGATGGTGCCGCTCTTTGATCCGGTACGACGCGTTGCGCCGCTGTTCAATGGGTCCGGCTTTCAGGACGGCCACGAGCAGGCAGCGGTGACACCGGGAGCTCCTTGCCAACAGGCCCTCCAAGGGAACTTTTCCCCATTAAGCGTACATATTACGGGTAGAGGTCGTTCATCTGCCTCTTTTATTGGAGAAATAGACATGAGAAAAGCTATATTCGCAGCTATCGCGGTCGCAGCAGTGGCCTTGCCTGTTTTCGCATCCGTCGAGTCTGGCCTCAAGCCAGGCGACCGGGTCACCCCTTTCCATCCTGAGCACGTGGTCGGCCCACTAGCCGGAACTAAGAATTGCTTCCCTTGTACGTTCCAATCCCGCCCGGCAGTCCAAGTCTGGGTTCACGGCGACAGCCAAGAAAATGTGGCCTCCATCGTCAAGTGCCTGAAACAGAACATGGAAGACCACAAAGCCAAAGAGTTCAAAGCTATGGTCGTCATGGTGGCCGACAGTGCGAGCCAAAAGGAAGACATGAAATCAATGATCGCCGACCATTGCAAAGAAATGGGTAAAGATGGCGTGGCCATCGCAGTCATCGACCGAGACAATGAAGCCCTCAAGGCCTACAAGATCAACCTGGATCCATCGGTCAAGAACACGATGATCGTTTACAAGGACTGGAAGGTCGCCAAAACCCTGGTCAACGTCAAGATGAGCGACGAAAAGGCTTGCGGCGAGAGCTGTGGCGCGATCGCCCTCGTCACGAAGTAAGCGTACTTCGCAAAAGAATCCGGCCCCAGTTCTTGGGGCCGGATTCTCTTTTTAGGCTAGTGAATCGACAATTTTCAGCTCTTCAGGGCTCAAGGACCAGGTCGAAGCGGCCACGTTCGACCGGACTTGTTCCGGGCTCGTTGCACCCGCGATCACTGACGCCACGCGAGGCTTTTCCAAGAGCCAAGATATGGCTAACTCTAATATTGTGCGGTTTCGGGACCCTGCGAACTCTATGAGTCTTTCTGCCAGGTCAATGTTTGCCTCGTTGATCCAATCGGATCCCGCTTTGATCCTGGTTCCCTCTGGCAATGGGGCCCCTTTTCGGTACTTTCCCGTCAGCAATCCACAGGCAAGGGGAAAGAACGGTAAGAAAGCCATCCCATTCGCCTCGCACGCAGGCAGGACATCTTGCTCAGGTTCGCGATGGACAAGACTGTAGTGGTTCTGCACGCTGACGAACCGCTTTGTCCCCGATATGTTCACAGTGGCCGACTCCCGGATTTGAGTCACGTCGAAATTGGAGCAGCCGATTTCTCTGACCTTGCCTGCTACGACGAGTTCGTTGAGGGCACCTAAGGTGTCGGCGATTGGAGTGTCTAAATCTGGCGTATGTAACTGGTACAAATCGATGTAGTCAGTTCCCAATCTGCTCAAGCTGTCTTCGCAGGCCTTTCGTATATGTTTCGGGCTTGCTCCAGTTGGTTCTCCGTCAAAAAGATGCCCAAACTTTGTTGCGATGACGACGTCTTTTCGACGTGATCTAAGGGCTGCTCCAAGGAACTCTTCGCTCTTGCCAGATCCGTACATGTCCGCCGTGTCGAAGAAGTTGATTCCGGAGTCCAAACAAGTGTCGACGACAAGTTGGGTCTGCGACTGATCAATCCTTGCCCCGAAGTTGTTACACCCGATTCCAACTGTGGAGACCTTTAGCGAGCCTATGTCTCTGAATTCCATCACGTCAGTATGGGTCACGTGCGGCCCGAGTTACCGGGCATGTATGATGTGTCCAAGTGAAGGGACTAATAGCAATTGTCACGGGAGCCGGATCAGGAATTGGTGAGGCTGTCTGCCGATCCCTTGCAGACTCTGGGGTCAAGCTAATTCTTGCTGGCAGGCGAATAGACAAGTTAACGGAGGTTGCTTCGTCACTGGTCACCCAGACTGTGACAGTAGGTTGTGATGTGAGGGAGCCCCAGGATGTCGAGCATTTAGTTCAAGAAAGTGTAAATCAATTTGGACAAATCGACATAGTAGTCAACAATGCAGGAATCTTCCGTCCAACACCAATTGACGA
The DNA here is from genome assembly GCA_016788345.1 of Chthonomonadaceae bacterium. Classification (GTDB taxonomy): domain Bacteria; phylum Armatimonadota; class Fimbriimonadia; order Fimbriimonadales; family Fimbriimonadaceae; genus JAEURO01. The sequence goes on along the minus strand of JAEURO010000056.1, from coordinate 9,089 downwards.
GACTGACGTCAGCGATTGGGACAACGTGATGTCCACGAACCTGCGGTCGGCGTTTCTCCTGAGCAGGGCCGCTTGGCCATTTCTCAAAAAGAGTCAAGGACAAATTATCAACATAAGCAGTATCGCTGCGACAAGGGGGTTTTCTGGAGGTGCAGCGTACTGCGCAAGTAAGTTCGGCATGAACGGTCTTTCTGCAGTCCTGGCGATCGAAGGCAAACCACATGGGATACGTGTATTGACCCTTTGCCCAGCCCAAATCGACACGCCAATTTGGCAATCAATGGATGTCGAGGACGCCCTCAGCAAAATGATGCGCCCAGAACAAATCGGAGAGCTCGTGCGGACTATGCTTGCCGTTCCTCGAAACATTGACCTCGAGCCAATCGTGGTCACAAATTTCATAAGCCCGTTCGAAGTGAATTAGCCTCACTTAAAATCCGTCTCAGCGGCTGATTGATTCAGAATATCGCTATGGCGATTGATGTGCTGCCGCTCTGGAACTTCCAGAATGTGGCCGAATCTAAGGCACGTTTCGAGTCCGCGATGCTGGGCGCAGACAACGTGGACCGATTGATCTTATGGACCCAGATTGCACGGTGTCGGGGCCTGCGGTCTGAGTGGGCACAAGCGCAAGAAATCCTCGAGAACGAAGTCAAGCCCTTTGTGGAGAGCGATCCAGAGGTTGCGGCCAGGTACCACTTGGAATTTGGTCGCACGCTGTGTTCTGCGGCACACAAGCAGGACGAAGTGCAATCATCTGACCGTGAGCAGGCCCGCCGACATTACTTAGCATGTTTTGACATTTGTCAGGCGAACAAACTTGATTACTTGGCAATAGACGCGCTCCATATGATGACGTGTGTCGACACTGATCCTAACGAACAAATGGCTTGGAATCAAAAGGCACTTGATTACATGGATTCCTCCGACCAAGTTCAAGCCAAAATATGGGAAGGTTCATTGACCCACAATATGGGATATGCCTTGCACCTCGCTGAGCGTTACGACGAGGCTATCGCCATGTTCCAGCGGTCGCTGGAATTGCGAGAGAGGGCCGGCAAACCCATCGGCGTCAGGATCGCAAAATGGATGATTGCCAGGACGCTCAGGGTCAAAGGCGAGTTGAACCGGGCCGAAGAGATGCAACTTGGATTAGAGGCTGAATATGACGCAGACGGGGACAAGGATCAATACGTTTTTCAAGAACTTGATGCCATTTACCGGGCAAAAGGTGACTACACCAGAGCTGACCACTATCGGTTACTCTTTGACAAGGCCTCAATGGCCGACTAAAACAATGCGATCCATCGGTTTGACCGCAGTTTTGGCTTGCCTGGCGGCCGGCGCCCTTGCACAAGGATCAGGCCCACTTGGTGACCTGACAAAACCGCAAGAGGGCCGGAGCCGCCGCGAGTCTAGTTCGTTCCGTATGGGCCGGAGCGGAAACTACGATCGAAACTCTCCTTTCACAGGTGACTTGCTTGAGCACAGCAACCATGACAACTTCCGGGTCGGCCCGGGTGAAACACACACATTGATGGATGTCAAAGGATCCGGAGTCGTGACACATATATGGGTTACGTTTCTCGGGCCGGAGCCGCAAGACTGGGCCAAACAAGGGTCAGCGACCCACCAGGACATGCTCCTGCGCATATATTGGGACGGAGACCCAAAACCTGCAGTCGAAGCCCCAGTCGGCGACTTTTTCGCCAACTGCTTTGGCAAGCGTTCGCCTGTCGTCAGCTTGCCAGTGATGGTCGAAGACGGGGACAGCTACAACTGCTTTTGGCAAATGCCGTTTAGAAAGTCGGCACGAATCGAAATCGTGAATCAAAGCGACAAGCCGGTCAACCTGCTGTATTACAACATTGATTGGATCGAGAAACCTGTGGCAAAAGACGCCCCATATTTTTACGCGCAATATCGCCAGGAGTATCCGGCGATCAAAGGAAAAGACTATGTGGTCTTAGAAACGAAAGGCAAAGGGCACTACGTCGGCACGGTGTTGGCTGTCCGAAGCAGGAGCCCCATGTGGTTCGGCGAAGGAGACGAAAAAATCTATATCGATGAAGAAGCCAAACCCAGTTTGTGGGGTACAGGAACGGAAGACTACTTTCTTAGTGCCTGGGGTTTGCAAACAACAAGCACGCCCTACAGCGGAACGCCTTACTTTGACCAATGGGGCATCGTAGGCGGCCACACCAGCGCATATCGATGGCATATCAGTGATCCTATCGTCTTTCAAAAAGGGATCAAAGTCACGATGGAGCACTTTGGCTGGATCAGTGCTGATGAAAACCCAGAAGGCAAAACCAATAGCTGGAACGAGCGAGAAGACGACTACAGCAGTGTTGCGTTTTGGTACCAAACTGGCAGATCCACTTTCGATGAACGCGCGCCAAAAATGAGGACGCTTCCCAACCTAGAGCGGATTAGTATCTTCGCCCGGGATGGGTCCCTGGCTAGCAGCCAAGCTGGCGAACAACAACAGCTGTCCCTCTATCCTGGCCCACAGATGCTCTTCACCATGAAAGGGACCGGCGACTGGGTGGAGATCCCTTTCGAGGTCAAAAACAAAGAACCGCTTCGACTGCTGCTCAACATGACGACAAGCTACGACTTTGGAAAGTTTCAAGCGTTCTTGACTACAGACGGGCTGTCCCCGGCCGATGGCTGGAAGATAGGGCCAGTGATGGATTTCTACAGCGAGAAGATCTTGAACCGCGAGTTCCATTTGCTCGATTTTTGGCCTGACCCTGGGCTGTACACGCTAAAGCTAAAATGTGTCGGCAAGAACTCACTTTCAGCCGGACATTTTCTGGGCATCGAGTCTCTTCGCCTGCGGGAGCGCCGCCCTCGGGTCAAGGAATATGGATTTGATAAAGACCTTGATTGGCGGAGCAATCCCAAGCTTTACCAGTAGACAAAGAAAGGCGGCCCAATCACATTGGGCCGCCTCCCTGTCCATTCGAGGATTAAGTCTTAACCGCCGTTTTCGTCGAACTTGAATTCAGCGCCACGCATGGCTTTGAATTTTGACGCTTGATTATCGTTGAGAATCTTACCGAGCTCCTCGTTCATAGAGTCGTTGTTCTTCTTCATGAGCTCCTGCATTTCCTCGCGCTCCATTTCTCCGTTGCGCATTTTTTGCATGGCGTCCATCATGACCTCTCGTTGGCTGGCCTGAATGTCAGCGACCTGCTTCTTTTGGTCACTGCTGAAACCGAGCTCGTTCTGGATGTCTTCCCGGACAAGCGCGCCATTCCCTGCCCTCTGGACGAACAACTCGCGGAGCCTCTTGATTTGGCCAGCATCGAGAACCGCAAGCATGGCCTTCTCGCGCTCCATCATCCGTTGCTGCATTTGTGCAGGGTCGAAATTGCCTTGACCGCCTCCAGCCCCTGCGCCACCACCGCCACCAGCGTTTCCTCCTCCGCCCTGACCGCCTTGGCCTCGTTGCGGCCGCATGGCAGCAAGCTTGTCCAGTTGTTCCTGGGTCATTTTCAGCTCACCTTGAACGTCCTTCCTGTTCAATAGGCCAGTCATAGAGTTGTTGTTGCGCATACCCATCATGCGCCCGCCACCGCCTTGGGCGCAAGCAATCGCACCAAGAGCGAGAATTGATATCACAAAGAGTTTCTTCATCGGATCTCCGAGTGAATAGTGTAGACGCTAAATCAGCCGGTTTGTTTAGTACTTTTTTCTTTTTCTTGGCCCAAGCCCTTTGCTGTCGCTTCATGCGTTGCTGGCACACCAAATTCCGCCCACATGGAATTCGTCACAAAACATGGAACAATCACGGGGCTGTGACCGTAGACCTGGCATGCCAGGTCTTTCGATTCTTGCTGGGGTTCTCCTTTCACAACAAAACATGAGCTTGGCCGAGCTTCAGCAAATGTCCAATTCGCTCAAGCCAGAAACACCCATGGAGACCCGATTTGCATCGATGGTCGCCATTGAGCAAGGGACATGGAGGTTGGTGGCCGAAGACAGGCTGAAGGAGCCAGCCGAATTTCGGCAGGCGGGAGTCCTAATGTCAATGTCCCAGCCTTCGTTTGCGACCAACCGCACGGTCTATGAGTTGTTCTTGACTTCTCTTTCTGGTGGCGACGACGAAGCAAAGAAGCAGATTGGACGTGCTTGGGACAACCTCTTAGTCGCCATGAGCCGGGGTCGAAGGCTCGGCGTCGAAAAGATCGCATCGAGCTTTGGAATGGAGCGTTATCGGCTCCGCCCGACGGCGAAAGTTGTCCGGACGCTTTTTGCAGATCCTACTGCGTTTCTGGCCAAGTCAAAGGGTAGCTCGGACAATGCGACGATAAAGGCCCTTGTTGATGCAGACCAAAAGGCACGTCAAGCAGACTGGTCGAAATTCAAGCAAGAGGATTTTGAACGGCTGGCGCAGGAAGACAATCAGAGGCTTAAATCTATCCGAAATATTGTGAACAAAGGCGAACTGAAAACAGCCGAGGACTTTTCAAACGCGGCGTTGGTTTGCCAGCATGGACAGACATTCGAGGACTACGCATTG
>JAEURO010000056.1:0-4548 GCA_016788345.1 Chthonomonadaceae bacterium | reverse complement strand
GCTCAGTGTGGGGGCGATTATGCTCGGAGACAAATCCGCATCTTGGCTCGCGGGTGCGTCCTACGACCGGATGTTCTCAAACTCGGGTTACCCGCAGCGGTTTGCAACCCAGTACTCGATGAACGGCGGAGTGACAAAGTTGAACACATTCGACCCTGAAGGAATAAACGACACTATGAGAAAAATGGTCGTGCACCACACGTTGGCGGATGCCCAGAACCGCAAATGGAACTGATGGACGTGATCAGCCAGTGGGCCAGTCGGTATGGCCTCGCTTTTTCCGAACACCCGCTTAAGACAAAGCCTGACTCAAGGAACTGCCACCTGAGAATGCCGGGCCAGAAGGGGACATTGGAAGTCACGGTGTCGTCTACAAACTCTGTCCAAATAGAAGTCCGTGCCAATCGGCAAGGTGCCTGGACCAATGAAGCCTTAAGGTCGCTCCGGGCCCAGCTTTCCCAGAACTAGCCAAGTTCGTGAGTACAATCAGGTTCAATGGCTCTAGCCGCTCCACCAGACGCGAAAACAATCGACCGTATAGCCGACAAGGTTTTTTCTGGTGGTCGCGTCAGCAGTGAGGACGCCATCGCCCTCTTCTACCATCCCAACCTCAATGACCTGAGCGCAATGGCCGACCACGTTCGAATGCGGACAGCTCGCTATCTAGGTTCTCACGAAGCTCAGGACGATGAAGGGGCTGTATCCGAAACGAGGCCCATTGTCACTTACGTGGTAGGCCGCATTCTGAATTACACAAATGTCTGCTGGATGAGGTGCAAGTTTTGTGCTTTCTATAGGCCGCCCGGCAACGATGAAGGTTATACGCTGAGCGAGGACGAAATCCTTGATAAGGTTGCCGACACCGTCGAAAAGGGCGGTACGGAGATCCTCTTTCAAGGAGGACTTAACCCCAAACTCAAAGTCGATTGGTTTGAAGATATTTTTCGCAAAATCAAGGTCGAATTCCCAGGCGTGAACTTACATGCATTGAGCCCAGCAGAGATAAATTACGTGGCTCACATCAGCAAACTTTCTGTCCAAGACTGCCTGAAGCGGCTCAAGGAAGCCGGACATGAGAGTATCCCTGGCGCCGGAGGCGAGATCCTCGTTGACCGTGTGCGCGAACTGATCGCACCTTACAAAGACAAGACAGACGAATGGCTGGAGTGCATGCGCACAGCGGCGGCGCTTGGTATGAGGTCGAGCGCAAGCATGATGTTCGGTCATGTCGAGACGGTGGAAGACCGGGTCGAACACCTCCAACGCATTCGAGACCTTCAAGACGAGTGCGGCCCCTTCCGCGCTTTTGTCGCATGGAATTTCCAACCTGAAGAAACTGCCCTGCCAATACCTCGCAAGGCCTCTGCTTTCGATTATCTTCGTACTATCGCTGTGGCCCGCATTTATTTGGACAACATCGACCACTTGCAGTTGTCCATCCTTACGCAGGGCCCCAAGATCGCCCAGATCGCACTTCGCTATGGGGCCGACGATTTCGGCTCGACAATGATTGAGGAAAATGTGGTCAGCGCAGCTGGTAACAAGTTCATTCTCAACGAAACGGAGTTCCGGCGCTTGATCCAAGACGCAGGTTACGACCCAAAGCGACGAAATACCCGTTACGAGTTGGTCGGCTGATGCAACGCATGGTGCAGGATCAGCCCACAGAGCAGTCACATGTTCTCAACACGACGTGACCTGAAGGTCGTGGTCATCGGTGCTGGCGTGGCGGGCCTGGCAACAGCGCTGGCGCTGAAAAGACAAGGGGCTGGCGTAGTCGTATACGAGCAGGCAGAATGCCCAGGGCCGATTGGGGCCGGTGTCCTCTTGAACGAGCCGGGATTGCGTGCGCTCGCCGAATTCGGACTCAGAAAGGATGTGGAAAGGCTTGGCAAGCAGGTCTACCGACTGGAGGGCTCCTCGGTCACTGGAAAGCTGCTGCTCGATCTTGATTTGGCGAGCATCAACGCCTCAAGTTTAGGCGTACACCGTGGGGCCCTTTTTCAAGTCCTTTATGAGGCCTGCCATCAAGCTGGGGTCGAGATTTGCCTCGGAAAATCCGTTTCGGCTCTCAGCGACATCGACAACAAGCGCAATTTGACAGTCATCGCTGACGGTTCGGCCAGCCAGCTAAGGTCCGTCTTGACTGGCCAAGGCGGAAACGAATACAAGTGGGGGGCATTGTGGGCGGCAGTGCCAGCACCATATTGGCCCTTCCCTGATGTGCTGAAGCAAGTGTATAGCGGTGCAAATAAACTCATCGGGTTCCTCCCAACTGGCCAAGCAGACCTCGTCACAGTGTTTTGGAGTGTTCGGCTAGATATGGCTGAGGCGGCGAAGACCTCATTGGATTGGATCGAGGAAGCGGTCCGGATGGCTCCGTTCGCAGAAGGCCTCCTTCGCTCCTTGAATTCCAGCGATTTCGTTGTCGCCCGCTACCGGCATGCATGGGCCAAAGTCTCGCGCAAGCTAACCGACATGGGAATTGTCTTCATCGGCGATGCCCTTCATTCGATGAGCCCGCAACTTGGACAAGGGGCGAACCTGGCCTTGCAAGAAGCGTCCTGTCTTGCCCGGTCCGTTTCCGATGGGGATCCAATATGGACAGCCCAAGCTGCCCTTAGAGACCGTGCCCGCTACTATTCTAGGTTGTCACGCTTGCTGTCCCCTTGGTTCCAGTCGGACACGCCAGGGGTCGGGGCCATTCGCGATAGTGTGGCTCCGCTGCTGGGTTCAATTCCTGCGGTCCGAAGGGAGATGCTTCGGACATTCGCTGGCCTTAAGACCGGATGGCTGTCCTGAGCTGGACGTCTTTCCAATCCTGCCCCATTCTCGTTCTTGCGTGCCAGACTTGAACCATGGTCAACGAAGAAAGGCTTGTTTCCTTGTTTAAGGACTTATGTTTGATTGATGCACCTTCGTTGGGAGAGGCAAAATGTGTCGCACACGTCAGACGAATCCTCGAAGACATGGGGCTAGATGTCTTTGAAGACAAATCTGGCGAGAAAATAGGCGGGAACGCGAACAATCTAATCGCGACACTAAAAGGCAACGTCGAAGCTGCTCCGAGAATCTTTTTTAGCGCACATTTCGACACTGTCGAACCAACTGCCGGGCTGGTGATCGACGAGCGAGACGGTGTGCTTTTCAGTGCATCTGACACTATCCTTGGAGCAGATGACAAGGCAGGTATGGCTCCAGCGATCGAGGCGGTCAACTGCTTGATCGAGAGTGGCGAACCGCACGGAGACATCGTCCTTCTCTTCAGCGTGGCTGAGGAGATCGGGCTGAAAGGAGCGGCTGAGCTAGACATTGAGAGCCTGAACCTCGACTATGGGTTTGTCCTAGACACCGGGCCGCCAGTCGGATCGTTCGTCATCAAAACGGCGACACACGACAAAATTGACTTTTTGGTCAAGGGCAAGCCGGCACATGCTGGAAAAGACCCCGAAAAGGGGATCAATGCGATCTGCGTGGCAGCCGACGCCATATCGCGGATCAAAGTTGGCCGAATATCGCCGGACACAACCTCGAATTTAGGAATAATCTCTGGAGGTACAGCCGTCAACGTTGTCTGCCCTTCCGTTACGATCAAAGGGGAGGCTAGGTCGACTGTAATCGCCGAGTTGGACGACGAAATCGCGAAGATGAGAGCAGCATTCGAGGCTGCCGCAAGAGATTGGGGCACGACCGTCGAGATCTCCTATCGCAGACATTACGACGCGTACGAAATCGAATCCGACTCTCCGGTGGTCAATGTGGCGAGGCGGGCCGCTGCCAACATGGGTTTGCCTAGCGAACTCCGCACGACACTTGGAGGAAGCGACGCGAACGTCTACAACGCAAAAGGTGTGCCGACCATCGTCGTGGCGACCGGAATGGAGAAAATACACACCCACGACGAGTCTGTTTCGATACGAGACCTCGTAGAGACTTCGAAGCTTGTGCTAGAAATCATACGCTGTTCACTAGATTGAACTAGTACTAATACTAGGCTTTTCGTCTAGATGCGAACATACTGGATGTTCTGTAGCGCATATAGAACCACTGTGAAGAAAACTATTCTTTTCGTTTCGTTCCTAGCCGTGCTTGCAATTGGAGGGGTGTCAGTGGCACAAGACCCCCAAGCCATCATCGGAAATGTGTTCCTGCAAGACCAGACTCCTGGCCTTTCACAGCTGGGGCATGCAAACATTAGTGGCACAATTCGAGTTGGCCGGGCCTGGGCGACATCGACCACGGTCGGGGCGTCTGTCATCGGCAACAACACGTCAAATGTCTCGGGTGCGCTAGGAGCCGCTTTTAGTTCGCTGGCCAACAACGGTGTCGCATGCAGAGGCACGGCCGAATCGGCCACTGGTGCGGGCATCGGAGTCTATGGGATCAGCAACGGGGACGCTGGTATGGGTGTCCAAGGACGAGCCTCCGGAACGACAGGGGTTGGAGTCAAGGCAGTCTCAGCACTGGCTGGAGGAATTGGCTTATGGGCTCAGAACCAAGCAGGTGGCCTTGCAGCGAAATTCGATGGCAACACACAGGCGAACGGCA
>JAEURO010000055.1:238-13756 GCA_016788345.1 Chthonomonadaceae bacterium | reverse complement strand
GCAACGCCGACGGTCCTGATGGCCAAGAAAAGGGGCATGACCGTGGCCACGCATGGCCACACGAACGAACTCGCGTACTTTGCGACGACAGCAGGTTCTACTGAGGCTGGCGGCCTCGATACGAACGCCCTGACAGCGAAGACCCACTCCTTGGACAGGTTGACAAACACGGCCGGCCCCATCAGAGCAAGGACCAGCATGGTCAGAGCACCGGTGACCTCTACGGACTTGGCCACAGTCCCTTTCTTTCTTGCCTCGAGTTTGCGGCGCGGCGTCGCCTGTTCTGTCTTTTCTCCTGCGGATTGCTCAGCCATGTCAACCTCCCTTGAACATCACTCCGAGCTGGCGGAACACAATGTCTAGCCCGTTCTCCACGGCGACAACCACCGCTGGCATTCCGAGCGAGAGGGCGACAAGACCTGCAGAAAGCTTTGCAGGAAGAGAGACGAGAAAGGGCTGCGTTTGGGGGACTGCTTTATTGACAACGCCGGCCGCCAAGTCGATCACGACAGTCACAGCCACCACCGGTGCCGCCATCTGAAGTGACACCGATCCAAGTTTTGTGAGCAACGGAAGGAGGCCTTGTTGCACAGTTCCTGGATCCATGCTGTGCGACCCATAGCTGGCCGCAAACGCTCCAATCATCATGCGGTGGCCATTCAGCAACAAGATAAGCACAGTGGTAAGCATCATCTTGAGCTGCGCAACGGGACTTGCCGAACCTCCAAAGTAGGGATTGAAAAGTTGTGCAGAACCGGTGCCAATTTGGATGTCGACGAACTGCCCAGCCATTTGCCCTGCTGCGACCAGGAGTTGCAACGACCCACCAATGAGGAGCCCGACAAACGCCTCGTACAAGACCATTGCCACCAAGTGTCCGACTGTCGCCGGATTGGCCATGATCGATCCTTGCAGAACGGGGGTGAGACTGAGGGAGAGCACAAGGCCAAACATGACTCTGACTGTCGCTGGCACGAGGTTGCCCGCGATCGGCGCGCTCAGCAGCATCGCAGTCGCCCGCGAGAAGATGAACAATCCTGAAAGCAGCAAGTGAGAGTCGAGTGTCATTGAATGGCACGAAACGCCTGGTCAAAGCAGAGGGCCATGAACTTGACCAATGTCGTCAACATCCAACTACCCATGCCGATCAAAACACCGGCTGCACCAATCATCTTGGGCACATAGGTCAAAGTCATTTCTTGGACCTGCGTCACGGCTTGAAAGACGCTGACTGCCAATCCTGTGAACAATGAGACGGACAAGACGGGCATTGTCACCATCAGCCCGATCGTCAACCCCTGGCGGGTCACGTCCATTACTGTCGAGTGATCCATATCGTCACGAATATCCTGAGAGAATGGCGTGGGCAAGAACAGCCCATCCGTCCGCCATGACAAAAACGAGTAGCTTGGCCGGCAGCGAGACGACGACTGGAGGCATCATCATCATGCCCATTCCCATGAGCACACTGGCGACAATCAGGTCAATGATGACAAAGGGCACAAATATATAAAAACCTATGATGAAAGCAGTTGTGAGTTCGCTGATCACAAAGGCTGGGATCAGGGTCATGATGTCAAGTTGCTCTCTGTTCTTTGGGTTTTGCTTGCGCATGTCCAAGAACATCTTGAGATCCCCCTCGTAGGTGCTCTTGAGCATAAATTCTTTGACTGGCGCTTGGGCCCTGGCCAAGGCTTGGTCGAACGAAATCGGGCTGTTTTTGGCCGTGTAGGGTTGAATCGCCTCTTTGTTGACCCGGTCAAATGTCGGCCCCATGACGAACAAGGTGAGGAACAGGCTGAGCCCAATGATCACCTGGTTTGGCGGGATCGATTGAGTGCCAAGCGCCGTCCTAACGAAGCTCAGAATGATGACGATCCGAGTGAACGCGGTCGTGAGGATGAGCAGGGCCGGCGCCACGCTCAAAACGGTCAGAAGGGCTAGGATCTGGAGCGAGGTGCTGAGTTCGTCTTTTGATTTTGCTGGCCCGACTCCAACCTGAATCTGTGGCACAGGCACAGGCAATGATTGTGCCAGTGCGAACCCAGCAATGGCGACCAAGATAATGAATGCTGACAGTCTCCAATAGTTCATGGGCCACCCATCAAGCGGTTGAGCCGATCCAGCTTGTCGTCCACACTCTGAGATTGACTTTTCTCCTTGGCCGCCTGGATCATCGCAATAGCTTCGGAAATCGACATTTCTTCTTCCTCAGGTTCTTCGGACACAATGGCGTTAGTTGGATCCGCCTGGTCTAAGACGTCCATAAACAGGGGTGGGTCGTTCACTGGAGCTTCTTCAGTCAAATCTGCCAGAAACGAAACACCGCCGGAAGACACAGATAGTAAGAGAGCCTTGCCTCTCACGGTGACTACTTGCAACTGTCCACCGCCAAAGGTAGCCGACTCTTCCAACCGAATGGTTGATCCTATTGGAGTTGTAATCCGTTTCCCAAAGAACGCGACAGCCTTGGGAACGAGCCATTTGACTAGAAACCCGACTACGGCCAGTGCGACCACCATTTGGATCAAATCCATCGGCTGTACGATTGGCCCTGAAGCCGTAGGTTTGCTTGTTGCGATGTCCTTTTTTGTCCCCAGGGACTGGGCTATGGCTACATGTGCGGCACAAATGACGAACCATAAGCCTATGACGCGGGCGCAGTGCTTAACCATCGCTCTTACGCCGCCTCGTTGAGCTTTTGTAGCCTGTCCTGGATACTCAGGATTTCTGTCAATCGAACTCCAAAGTTGTCGTCGATGACCACGACCTCACCTCGAGCGACCAGACGGCCGTTCACATAGACATCGACCGGTTCCCCTGCGGCCTTGTCAATCTCTACAATTGATCCCGCCCCAAGTTCAACGACGTCCCGGATATGCATTTTCACCCGGCCAAGTTCGACGCTGACTTCGAGTGGAATATCCATAACGACAGCAAGGCTCTCGTCGATCGCCAAATCTCCTGAGATTTGGTTCTGATGGACATTGGCCAGGGACTCAAACGGGCCAGTAGATTCCACAAAGTCGATGCCACAGATGTAATGGGCGGTCTCGGAGTCCATAATCCAAGTCACGACACCCACGACATCGTCGACTTTGATTTCGATATTGACCCGGATGTCTTCTTCAGTTCCGTCCAGGTTAGGCGGGAAGCTGGGAATCTGAAACCGGAGGCTGATGCCTGTTGCTGCGACGGTATCGTTTTTGATCGTGCCGACTGCTTGACAGATGCCATGGGTGATCGACTCAATGATCGGCTTGATCTCTGGAATGTTCGTATCGTCGGCGGCAACGAGCGGCGAACCGCGCAAGGAACCGATCAAGGAGGTGTAGGTCTCTTGCGGAATCATCAAGAGCATCGCGTTCTCGGGCATTGACGCGAATGAGAATTGTACGACCAGTCTCGGGCTAGTCGCACCCACGAAGAGTTCAGCGGCGGGTACTGAGTTCGTCAATGGATTGCTGAGGTTGATTTCAAACCCAGCCGCCTCGCTGGCTTTCAACGAGGCGGTTTGCCAAATCTGGTTTTGATGCTCGCCGATTTTCTGAATGACTTCGATTGGTACTGACATGCTTTAGATCTCTGAATAGGGTCCTGTGACAGAAAAGACTAATTTGTTGTGATTGAGCGCTGGCCGACCCTCGTACGTTGGCATTTTGCTCACCAACATTTGAATGTCTTGGTTTGACCTTTGGTTGAGCCGCAAGACATCTCCGACGCGAAGCCGCATGAAGTCACGGACTTGGAGCCTGGACTTACCAAGAAGTATCGAGCACTCGACCTCGCTGGCTGCAACCTGCTGAACGATGGCCCGCTTATACTCCGGCTTTTGTCTTCGACTTCCGCTTGCAAACCATCTTTGGGCGCTCAGTTTTGCTGTGATCGGCTTGAGCACCATATAGGGGATGCAAAGGCTCATCGCTCCGCGGGTCTCGCCGATCCTAACCTCGAAGAGAACACTGATCACGATGTCCGTTGGTGGTGCGATCTGGACAAACTGTGCGCTCGTCTCGATCGCTTCGATCCCCGGATTGATAATCACGACACCTTCCCAGGCAGATTTGAGTCCTGCGAAGAGGCGGTCGATCATATCCTTGACCAACGGCGTCTCTATGTCAGTCAGGATCGATCGGCCGACCGTGCGCCCAGGTCCGCCCAAAAGCTTGTCAATCATCGTGAAGATGATCTCAAATTCGATTTCCAGGACGGCCTGGCCATTGAGAGGTGGAATGGACAGGATAGTAAATACGGAGCTGTTGATGCTCCGCAGGTACTCCTCATAGGGCACCTGCTCCAGACTGATGAGTTCGATATTGACGCTGTTGCGCAGAAACCCAGACAGGCCGGTGCCAGAAAGCCTTGCAAACGTTTCATGCAGCATCTGCAGAGTTCGGAGCTGGTCCTTACTAAACTTGTCAGGTCGACGAAAGTCATAGACCTCATAAGCCGTCGACGTCTGGCGTCCCGGTTTCCCCGCGACAGCTTTGGCCCCCCCCTCCTTCGACGTTTCCATGGCCTCAGGCGGGGTAAACGCATCGGAGCTGAGGGAACTTAGTAACGCCTCAATTTCTGACTGCGAAAGAATGTCCGACAAGCCGATCGCTCCCGACGTCCCCATTAGGGGCCGTCAGTTCAGATGATCGGTATCGACCCTGTGATCTTTAGGGGCACCCAAACTTCCACGGAGAAAGTCCTGGGCGTCACAGCTCCACTCGCAAACCGTCAAAAGCCAATTCGATCCCCGAAGGCAGACTGGCATTCGTGACCGAGTGGTCGTAATCGTCGCATAAGTGGGTCAAGTAAGTCTCTTTTGCGCCGATCTTCTGAGCAGTCGAGAGGGCCGATTCAAGATGAAAGTGATTGGGATGTGGTTCGAGCCGTACGGCATCTAGGACAAGGGTTTCTAACCCGGACAGACAGGGCCACACGTTATCAGGGATCGCACTGACATCCGTCAAATAGGCAAAGTCATTGACCCGCAGCCCCAATACGGGAATCGGCCCATGCTCCAACCAAAATGTCTTGATCTCCAACCCGGCGAGCCTATGGTGGGGCTCAACCGGCAAAAGCTCTAGCCGAGGCACCCAGATCCCAGGCGGGTACTCACGGAACGCATATGAAAAGATCCGCCGGATGTCTTCTTGATAGTCGGGCGACGTATAGACCGGGACGCTCCGCTTGTATTTGAGGCAAAACGAGCGCAAGTCGTCCATGCCCATGACGTGGTCTGCGTGGGTGTGCGTAATAAAGACCCCTTCGACGTCAACAATGCCTTCTCGCAGCAACTGCGACCGCATGTCGGGGCCGCAATCGACCAAAACGTTTCCTGCCGGGCCAAGCAAAGCTAACGCGGCCCTAGTGCGAAAGTTACGAGGATCAGCCAGATAGGTCGCGGGATATGGCTTACCTAGAGTCGGTACACCGTTGCTCGTTCCCGAACCGAGAACCACTGCCTGAGCCACCTGTCCAGGCTACCCGAGCGGCCATGGATCCATAATATGGCATGAGCCCATTCCTTGTTTTGCTCACCCATGACGTCCACCTCATGAACGGAAAGGACCTGGGCGGATGGCACATGGATGTCCCCGCCATGGATCTCGACCCATCCAAAGCCCCACCTTTCGTCGTGAGGGGTGGAAAGGTCGTGTCGCTCGGCAATCCAGGGGGGCATCTTATCACCAACGACACATATTCCAACTACCGGCTCATTGTTGAGTATCGGTTCACTGGAAAACCGGGCAACTGTGGTGTTCTGGTCCATGCCAGCACGCCGCGGTTTCTGTACGACATGTTTCCAAAATCCTTAGAAATCCAATTAGAAAGTGGAGATGCAGGAGACTTTTGGTGTATCGGAGAAGATATCACCGTACCAAACATGGTGAAGCGGCGCGGCCCGAAGGACAGTTGGGGGGTCGACGGCGATAAGGCCAGGCGAATCCAAAACCTGACCGACCGGTCTGAACACGCCCTGGGCCAGTGGAACAAATTGGAAGTCGAGTGCATGGGAAACCGGGTTAAAGTCTGGGTGAACAGCGAACTGGTGAACTCAGGAGACCACTGCACTGCTTCCAATGGACAGATCGCGATCCAATCAGAAGGGGTCGAAGTGGAGTTCCGCAGGATTGATCTGCGCCACCTGCATTGAGACCTACATGTCTGGGCTCAAGAGACCATAGCCGCCACTTTCACGCTTGTAAAGCAACTCAGACGCTCCGTGTTCGTTTCGGAACATGAAGAATGGGTGTCCTGAGAGCTCCATTTGCAGGATGGCTTCCTCCAGCCCCATCGGTTTCATGACAAACCGCTTCCTTTCCACGACCGGGGAGCGGTCCTCTTCCATATAGTCGGATGTCTCTTCGAGGGCGGGCGGAACAGCTTTCCCTCGCGTCCGGTAGGCAGAAGCAAGTTTATGCTTGAGCTTCTTTAACCTTGTCTCCATCCGGTCAGAAACCTTGTCAATCGCCGCGTGAATGCTCACGTCATGGTCTTCGCCACGCAGGAACAGGCCGTCAGCGTGGACGGTGACCTCGACCCGGTGGGCTGGCCGGTGAGACTGCTTTTCCTGTCGATGAACGATTTCCACCTTGGTCGCAACGTGGAAGTAGCGATCCAACTTTCCGAGCTTCTTCACCGCATATTCTCTGTCTTCGTTTGACAAATTTCCTTCGGCATTTCGGATCAAAATGTCCATGGCTCACTCAATTCTACGCGCACTGATCAAGAAAATGGTCGCTTACTGTCCCCATTTTTTAGTTTCGATCAAGGCAATGGCGTGGGCCGCGACACCTTCCTGCCGACCAAGGGCGCCCAGCCCTTCGTTCGTTGTCGCCTTGACGCTGACACAATGGATTGGACATCCAATTGTCGCAGCCAAGGTTTCCCGAATCTCCATTGCCTTGGGCATGACTTTTGGCCGCTCTCCGATGACGGTGGCATCAATGTTTACAACCATCCATCCTTCAGCGCTTAATCGTTCGACTGTCTCTCGTAGGAAGAGCTTTGAAGGCACGTCTCTCCATCTTTCTTCTGTATTCGGGTAGAGCACTCCAATATCCCCCAAAGAAGCGGCCCCTAACAGAGCATCGACGACCGCATGGATCAGGACATCGGCGTCAGAATGTCCCTCCAGGCCGGGCCTTTCTTCGAACTCCACTCCTCCCAGCCACATCGGTCTTTCTCTATCGGTTGAGAATCTGTGGACGTCGTATCCAAATCCGACCCGGGTCGCTTTGGTCGACAGTGATGGCAAATCGCTTTGATGAGTGACCTTGATGTTTGCGGTGTCTCCCGCGACAGTATGGACTCGTATGCCGACTGATTCCAGGAGCGAAGCTTCGTCCGTGAATTGGCCCGTGGCACGAGCATAGGCGTCCAAGAGAAACGTGCGGAGGGCTCCTTGTGGAGTTTGCGTGGCAACAAGCTGGCTCCGATCGAGCGCGACCCATCCCGCCGGACTGTTGTGCCGGACCGTGTCTGTGACGGGGACGGCGCAGCAAGCCGATCCGGATTCTTGGATCCCAACAATGACCCGGTCAATGACTTCGCGAGTCACATAGGGCCGGGCCGCGTCGTGGACCAGTACGATTTCAAAGTCTTCGGGCACCTTGGAAACTCCAGATCGCGCGCTGTCCTGCCGGGTAGTTGCACCTGGGACTACAAACAGGGCATCTTCTGCGAGTCGGCGGAACGACTCCTCTTGTCCAGCCGCACAAACAAGACCGACCGCATCGATGCTGGGGTGGGTTGAAAGCACCCTATATGACTTTAGCCAAAGGGGTTCTCCATCGAGTTTGCACCACAGCTTGTCTTGCCCGAAACGTTGCGAGGAACCGGCTGCCAGGAGGACGCAGCACACCTTCATGTCATTGTGCCGTCTAAGGTGCCAAAAATCATCTTGCCCCGCTCTGTTTGGATGACTTGCGTCACCAGGACTTCAACATAGTCCCCAAGCCTCGCCCGGCCGCCCTCCACAACGATCATGGTTCCGTCGTCCATATAGCCGACGCCTTGGCCAGCCTGGCTCCCTTCCTTTATGACTTGTACGTTTAGGGTCTCTCCTGGCAAGATCGTCGGACGAAGCGACAGCGCCAAATCGTTGATGTTAAGAACCCTGACTTCTTGGATACTCGCAACTTTGTTCAGGTTGAAGTCGTTGCTCACGAGATCGGCTCCAAGGGCCAGGGCAAGCTTGACCAACCGGGCATCGACGTCTTCACTCGCGTCTCCTGCCAACCGGTCTTGATCTCCAACTTGGATCTGCATTTCGTTTTGGAGATGGCGCAGCACATCGAGCCCTCTTCTTCCTCGCTGTCGCCGCAAGGCGTCCGACGAGTCGGCAATGTACTGTAGCTCTTTCAACACAAACTTGGGCACATAGATGTCGCCTTCAAGGAAACCCGTTCGCACGACGTCGTAGATCCGCCCATCGATCAAAACGTTTGTGTCCAGGATCTTTATGCCGCTTCGCCGGCCCCGGACTTCGCCTTTTTTCCACGGCAAGACCTCCTCCATAGAGTTAAGCGCATAAACGCTTAGGGCGCTAAACCCCAAGGTCAGGCCAAGCGTCAGCAGAGTTGCAAAAAGCGGTCCAAGGCTTCCGAAAGCGATCAAGAACGGCAGCGATCCAATGACACCGACCACAGTTCCGACGAAGAGGTTGACCCTGTCACCTGTCTCCATCTCCCGCCATAAGTCACGGACTCGGTCGCTTCCATTGAAAACTAGGTTGCCAATCCCTCCTCCTAGGATTGCGCCGAGCAAGGCCAAAGCCAACAGCAAAAAGGGCTGCCGAGACCCCGGATAACCCTGTGGAGATTCCTCTTGCGTCGCTTGCTTAGATGGGCCACCCTTACCTTGGTATTGATAAACAGCCCACACGTCCCGCATGGGGTCTTCCTTGATAAGGGCGACGTCACCTTGGGCCTTGAGTTTCGCCAGCGGCGCCAGTTCGGTCCGCGAAAGCGCTGCATGGGACAGTTGGGAGCTCGTGCAGGCGTCCCTTGCAGCCGTACATTCGGCTTCGAAACTCAGGGACTTGTTGAGCAAACCAGTTAGAGTCTCTTGTGCACGGCTTTTTTCGACAAATGTGATTTTTCGGAATTGAAACTGCTCGATCGTGACGCTTTTCGGAGTGCTACCCGCTCCAGAGACGCTCGAGTCTTTCACACGCTCGTAGATGTAATCCAGAATGTTAGGGAGGGCCACCAGCGATAGAACCGCACCAACCATCGCAAACAAGCTGATGACCAACCCTCGAGCCTTGAGAAAACTCACTTGTCCTCCTTGTCAAGCACACTCACCCGCGCACCATCCAAAAGGAAAGACGAGAACGCCTCTGCGACAGTCCCTTGAGCTGTCTTAATGTGGGTCGAGTCAACCTGCCGAGGCGGCCTGGTCGAGTCCAGCGCGAACCACTGGACTCCAGTCCAAGCTTCGACCCAAGCATGGTAGTAGAATGCGCCGCCTGCATAGACAAGGCCACTGCACAATCGACAAGGAATCTTTTGAGTCCTGAGAAGGGTCGCCAATAGGATCGCATGGTCCCGGCAAACACCCCTACGGCTCTGAAAAATCTCCTTAGCATTTCGCAGCACACCAATCCCCGTGTCAGTTTTTATGAGATTGTGGACGAACAACCGTAGCTTTTCGGCTTTCTCGCGCGATGTCTTGGACTTCCCTACCGTTTCTTGCGCCACTTTGACGAGCCCTGGATCTTGACTAGGCATGTGCGTGTCTGGCGAAAGCCACTTCGCGAGTGTGGGAGCCTTCTTCAACCACTTGACGAGCCTCGGATCGACGGGATGAATAGTGACAAAAAGTGAGTCGCCTGACTTGTTGATTGTTTGGTGCGAGTCGTTGGGCAAAATCTTTGCGGCCGCGCCATGAAGCCTTAGGAAAAGTGGCTTTACGGACATTGAGTCCGTGATCGGCCGGTCCACTGGAATCGAGCTAGCGAGGGCGATGTCCGTTTCTTCGCCCTTGGCCAAGGCTTCCGCCCGGGACACAGGACGCATTTCAAGCCCAAATGGGCCGACAGCTTTCACCAGGTCCCCTTTCTGACTAACGTAAACCTTGAGTGCAGACCTGGGGTCTTGAACATCGATCACTGTCACGCTGACTTTGCCTGAGCCAGTCTCTAAAAGCTCTTTCCCCACTACAACGGGTCTGCAAACCACGAATGAGAGGGTGTTCGGATCCAGGACGGCGAACTCGCGCCACTCGGGATGGTCGAGTGCGGAGACGACGGGATCGTCTACTAGTCTAGAGCCAACCGGTAACTCGACCGTCTTCTTTGTGATTGAGCCCGAGTTGTCTGACTCTAATTCGACTTTTGAGCCCTTGACTTTCGCTGTGACGCTTTGAACCCGGCCACCGCTTTCGGTCTTAACCCAGATTTTGTTCGTTCTGCCGTCAGAGTCATACCAGGTCTGGCTTTCCGAACGGACGGCAAGGCTAGCACCCAGCATGGACGCGTCAATCATGGTCAAGTTGGTCGTGTGGCCAATCTCGCTGACTGTATGCGAGTAGCCGATTTTGCTGCCTTTCAGAAATATCCCGAGCCAAAGTTCGCCTGCTTCGGCAGCTTGTGCCAGAAGGGCAAGCATCCCCAGGAGCCCCATTCGGGACACATGGCTGCGCACTGTCAACGATAGAACCGAAAAAAAGCGACTCACGACCAGACACTTCACATTGTCCCACCGATTAGGTATCTAAACCTGTTTTGAAGGGCCGTAGGACTGCCAAAATGGGTAAGAATCAGCAAAATTGCCTTTCCGACCTACGCTTCAGGGGGACAAACGTCGGAATCCAGTAGGCCGACAGTTGACACTCTTGCGTCCTCATCGGTAAAACCCGCCTCGTTTCTCTGCTTGTTTATGTCTAAGACACTTGTCATCGTTGAATCTCCGGCAAAGGCCAAAACCATTTCTTCATTTCTGGGGAGCGAGTATGAAGTCCTTGCGAGTTTTGGACACGTGCGTGATTTGCCCGAGGGGAAAAAGTCAGTCCCCGAGGAGATCAAGAAATTCAAATGGGCCGACCTGGGTGTCAATGTCGACGACCAATTCCAGCCTTACTATGTCGTTCCCGCGGATAAGAAGAGGCGAGTTTCTGAGTTGCAATCCGCGGCAAAGTCAGCGACACGTCTCTTGCTCGCAACTGACGAAGACCGCGAAGGGGAAAGCATAAGTTGGCACGTGCTCCAGGTCATAAAACCCAAAAAATCGGTCGAAATCAAACGGATTGTGTTTCACGAGATCACTCCCGAGGCGATCAAAGAATCGCTTGCCCACCCACGCGACATCGACGAGGAGCTGGTTCGAGCCCAAGA
This sequence comes from Chthonomonadaceae bacterium, assembly GCA_016788345.1. Lineage (GTDB taxonomy): Bacteria > Armatimonadota > Fimbriimonadia > Fimbriimonadales > Fimbriimonadaceae > JAEURO01. Next base: position 2,424 of record JAEURO010000055.1, on the reverse strand, counting down.
GACCAGACGGATTCTGGACAGGCTTTACGGTTACACACTTTCGCCGATGTTGTGGCGCAAAGTGGCTCCAGGCCTGAGCGCCGGACGGGTCCAGAGCGTGGCAGTCCGGCTCATCGTCTTGAGGGAAAGAGAGCGCCGTACGTTCATTAGCGCAGCCTACTCCGGCATTGAAGCCCAATTGTTGGCCAAGGAGGGCTCGTTCACAGCGAAGCTTAATGACATCGGTGGCCAAAAGACAGCCGACGGCGGCTCGTTCTCCTCCGAAGGTCAGCCCATCGGCAAAAACGTTTATTGGCTCAAATCTGAAGAAGCCAACACCCGCGCGGATAGGCTACAAACTGCCAAACCTTGGACCGTCACTTCAATAGAAACAAAGCCCGGCGTTGAGAACCCCCCACAGCCGTTCATGACGTCGACTCTTCAACAAGAAGCTGTAAGAAAGCTGGGCATGACCGCAAGGGCAGCCATGCAGGTCGCCCAACAACTCTACGAAGGCGTCAACATTGGAGGTGAGCAAGTCGGCCTGATCACCTACATGCGGACAGACAGTTTGTCATTGGCCGAACGCGCCTTGACCCAGGCGCGAAACGTCATCAAGGACCTCTACGGCGAGGACTACTTGCCAGCGAGCCCAAAACGCTACAAGAGCAAAGCCAAGAACGCCCAAGAAGCCCACGAAGCCATTCGTCCGACAGACATTTCTCGTAGGCCCCAAAACATCGAAAAACACTTAAGCAAAGACCAAATGAGGCTCTACGAGCTTATCTGGAAGCGGACACTGGCCTGTCAAATGAATCCCGCCAAAGTTGAAAGGACCAAAGTCGCCATCGAGGTCGAAGATGGTCAGAGGCTCACGTTTGGCGCCTCCGGAAAGCGGATCGCATTCCCCGGGTTCCTGCGCGTGTACGTTGAGGGGGCCGATGACCCAGAAGTCGAGCTTGAGGACAAGGAAACGATACTCCCGACAATGAAGGTGGGAGATGTCCTTGACTTGGTCACGATCAAGGCGACCGACCACCAGACCAAGCCGCCAGCCAGATACACGGAGGCCTCACTGGTGCAAAAACTTGAGGCAGAGGGTGTTGGCAGGCCCAGCACGTACGCCTCGATCATAAGCACGGTCCAAGACCGTGGCTATGTCTTCAAGAGGAAGACAGAATTGGTGCCGACTTGGACCGCCTTCTCGGTCACAGAAATCCTCGAGAACCATTTCGAAAAGCTTGTTGACACGGGATTCACCGCAGAAATGGAGGCAGAGCTTGATGAGATTGCAGACGGCAAGAGAGACTGGGTCAAACACTTGCGGACGTTCTATTCTGGCGACGAAGGAATCGCTGCACAGGTCAAGCTGAAAACCAAAGACATCCCTTTTCCAGAAATCCCCGTGGCAGAGGGGGTGGTGGTGCGTATCGGACGAAATGGGCCGTTCCTGCAGCGCAGCGGTGGAGGCCCGGGCAACACAGCTTCTGTTCCCGAAGACCTTCCTCCGGCCGACCTCACATCTGAAACTGCCCTTGAGCTTCTCGACCGAAAGACGGCTGCAGCGGAGGCGGTGGCTGTAGATCCCTCGACGGGACAGCCCGTCTTCCACAAGAAGGGGCGTTACGGCGACTACCTCGAAGTTGCGCTCACACCGGATCAAGTGGCCGCCAAAGTGGATCCAAAGCGCGTCACATTGCCTCCAGATGTCAAAGCGGGCGAAATCTCAGACTCCGATGTCGCCTTGCTCTTGTCGTATCCTCGCGAGCTAGGCAAGCATCCTGACAGCGGGGCCACTGTGGTTTTGAAGTTAGGGCGGTACGGCGCTTATGTCGATGCAGGAGACCTCAAAGGAAACGTCGGCGACTGGAGGATGGCCGCTTCAATGTCGCTCGACCAAGCCTTAGCGGTGCTCGCGGCTCCGAAGGGCAAAGGGACAAATGCCAAAGCTGAGCCAATCAAGGAATTCGGTGTACTAGAGGGTGCCAGTGGGCCGGTCAAGGTATTGGCAGGTCGATACGGGCCCTATGTCACGGATGGCAAAACCAACGCTACGCTTCCCAAGGGGACGGAACCCAGCTCTGTAACAGCAGAACTAGCGGTCGAGCTCCTCAAGGCCCGCGCCGCCGCAGGCCCAGCGAAGAAAAAGTTTGTCCGCCGCAAAAAGAAGTGACGGGCCCTTGGCTACCGCACAATTTCTTCATAGG
>JAEURO010000055.1:0-228 GCA_016788345.1 Chthonomonadaceae bacterium | reverse complement strand
ACCGGCTTCCGCTTTTGCAAAAACGTGAACAGGATGCTCCAGCAAGTGGTCGCGAGGGCGGACATTGGGTACTGCAAGTCTGTCGGCAAGGCATAGACTGCGAGTAGGACGACGACCCAGAAACAGAAGTTTGGGACATAAGTTGGCAAGACCTCCTTTTGCCAACCCTTCGGCGTCCACGAGGAAAAAAAAGCCGCTGGCCGCCAATGCTCCCTTCGCAACACGAAC
>JAEURO010000054.1 GCA_016788345.1 Chthonomonadaceae bacterium | reverse complement strand
ATGTCAGAAAGATTGTTTGGCATCGAACCGGACGTCACTTCAGGGGCCATGTAGGGGGCCATGTTTTTCAGCATGACCAGGCCGGCTTTTGAACTTGAAGGGTAGGCGTTCCAGAGCCCTGTCATCGTCAGTTTCACGGCTCCGGATGGGGTCACCAAAATGTTTTGACCTGAGATGTCGCCATGGACCACGCCTGCCTGATGCACTGCTGAGAGTCCGTCACAAATTGAAATGGCCGTGCTGATTGCCAATTGGACCGAAAACGACGCTAGCCGCTTGACACGCAACTCGAGGTTGTTCGCCTGGACGTATTCACAAATGAGCGAATACTGTTCGTTTTCGTCCACGACGTCATAAATTTTCTCCAGGGCAGGATGATTGATGGCTCTCAGGCTGTCGACGTGCTCGTTTAAGGAGTCTACGAACCGCCTTTCGCCAGACAACGTTGATTCCAGGATTCTGATCCGCACGTCGCGGCCGTTGGAGCGATCGACCGCGCGAAAGCTTGAGAACAGAGGCGTCGAATCAAGCTCGGACAAAATCTCGTACTTGATTCCAACCAACGATCCTATCATTCAGCCTCCGGCTTAGATAGCACGACAAGAAAAAGTCCGCCAGCAAGAACGACCAGCGACAGCATAGGGATTGAAGACTGATTTACGCTGCGATAATAGGGCGCGGGGTCACCGTTGAAATAGGCTGCCTGGCTGGCAAAATATCCACCAGCCATGAGAACAAATCCCACCAGGGCCGTTGCAAACCTGAACGACTTCATTTTGCTGTCAATGCTTCGATGACGACCGATTCATCGATTCCATAGTGGAGTTTACACTGTCCTATGTCCGTCAGAAGGCTCATGACCAATCCCTGCCCCGAAGACTTTTTGTCGCGGGACATAAAGTCGATTAGCGTGCGAGGTTCCAACGAGCTCGGAACTTTAAACGGCAAACCTTGCATCATCAGCCCTTCCTTGACTCTCTGAGCCACGTTCGGCCGAGAGACACCCAACATCTCGCCAACCTTCGCTTCAACAACCATTCCAACGCTTATGGCCTCGCCGTGCGTCCAATTCCCGTATCCGAGAGCCGCCTCTATGGCGTGACCAACCGTATGCCCAAAATTTAGGACTGCCCGAAGTCCAGAAGTTTCGTCTTCGTCGGCTTCCACGATTTTTGCCTTGATGGCCAGGCACTTCTCCACCGTTGCTTTTGTGTAATCAAAGTCGGTTTCGACAAACCTTCGCGGGAGCGGCCGGTTTTCCAAACTTTCTAGCAAACTTGTGTCTTGGATGAATCCGTACTTCCAAACCTCTGCCGCCCCACACAACATGTCTCGTTCTGACAGTGTCAGCAGGAACCGCAAGTCGATGGCGACCCTGCATGGGGGCCAAAAAGCTCCCACTAGGTTCTTACCTTCAGCAATGTCAATGGCTACTTTTCCTCCTATCGACGAGTCGACCATCGCCAACAACGTCGTGGGAACCATGATCCACTTGATTCCGCGCATAAAACAGGCAGCGACAAACCCAACTAAATCGCCAGTAACCCCGCCGCCGACCGCGACCAGACAAGTCGACCTGTTTGCCCCCTCACGGGCCAACCAGCTGGAGACAGCTGAAAACTCGTTGGTCGACTTACTTGGCTCCCCAGCCGGTAATTCGTAGGCTCCATCGAAGCCTAAGGGAGAATGAAGCCTTTTCACGTTCTCATCCACAACGACGGCAACCCCTTCAGTCGGACAAAGAATGTCGCCCAAGTCGCTCACCATTCCGACTTCGTATTGGCCTCGGGAGCTATGGATATTCATGGAGAAGGTTCTTTATCTTTTGGGCGACATCGACGAGAGCCTCGTCTCCTACTTCGATCGTTTGGTCAGCGCGATTGTAGACATCGCGGCGGGAGTTGAGGATCGAGTCAAACTTTTCCTCCCAATTGTCGACTTCAAGCAAGGGCCTCTTCCTTTTGGATTGCGTGAGCCTGCGCTTTAAGACTTCAGGATCGACGTCCAGAAAGACTGTCGTGCCCAATCTCTTTAGCTCCGACCAGTTTTCATCTCGAAGAATAATCCCGCCGCCCGTCGCCAAGACTCCTGACTCGGCATCAAGGCTCTTGAGCATGAGCGTCTCATGCTCTCGAAACGCCTGCTCGCCGTAGATTTGAAACCACTGTCTGATCGGCCGGCCCAACCGTTGCTCAAGAAGCTTGTCGGTGTCAAAGAAGTCGACGTCAAGAAGGCGTGCCAATTCCATGCCGACAGTCGACTTGCCACTCCCCATCATTCCTATCAAGATAACAAGTCCCATAAATTAGAGGCCAGCGGCTTGGGACTCCCCAGACCGCTGGCTTTAGGATACTGGCTTACGAGATCAGGGTTGCAACCCGAGTTCGTCTTCTTGCACGATGTTGGGGGTAACGAAGACCACCAACTCGCTTGAATCCTTAGAATCGTTCCTTCCGCGGAAGAGCTGCCCGATGATCGGCAGATCCGACAGGACAGGGATCCTCTTGACAGCATAGTTGTCGTTCTTCGTTGTGAAGCCAGCTAACGCGATGGTCTCACCGTTCTTGACGATTGTAGCCAAGTTTAGGGTTTGGTTGGTGATGTTCGGGAGTTGTTGCCCGTCAGGACCCACCGAGAACCCGGTGATCGTCGCGATGTTTGGCGCGAGCGTCATAGCGATCGTGTTGTCGTTGTTAATACGGGGCCTGAGCACAAGTTGCGTCTGCACCGGTACAGGGAACGGTTGGAAGACAGTCTGTTGGCCGCCCGGTCCATTATTGATGACCGGAATGAAGATATAGGTCACGATCTGTTGCCCTACAAACGCAGTCTGGTTGTTCAACGTCCGGACTAAAGGAGCACTGACTGTTCGGCCCCACCCATCGTTCATGAGAGCGCGGAGCCTTGTCGCCAAGTTTCCGGTGGCGTAGTTAAAGAACACTGGATCGCCGGATCGAGCAAACTCACCGGCTCGTACGCCAGCGAAAACCGATCCTCTTGCATAGTTCCAATCGATGCCGAAGGCACGGTCGTGCTTGTTTGTGGTTGACACAAACTCGACTTTGATGACAACTTGCTTCGGCTGTTGGTCGAACTGTTCTATGAGCCTTTCAAGCTCCCGGATGGCGTCTTCGCTGCCGGTCACGATGAATGAGTTGTCGGTCGGATCATAAATGATCTTGTCGATACCTTGGGGAACCAACGAGCCTTGGCCGGGCTGGAGTCCAGTGACACCACCACCGTTGTTCTGACCTCCAAGTCCCGTTCCGCCTCCGCCAGGCTGTCCACCGCCACCTACTTGGTTTGCGGCCTCGCCGGGCAAACTCACGGAGCTGCCGCTTTCGCTCGGAACCCCTTTCGGGAAAATGATTGGACTGTTGTTGTTAACGATTTGGGCCGAGGGCATTTTCATGTTGAACACGCCCATCCGGTCTTGACCCATTTGGTTGAGTGTCCTCATACCATTGTCCGGGTCATATGCGACGGCCTTGGTCAGGATCGAGTAGATGTTCTCAGGGTCTCCCCGCATCACTCTGATCCGCCTCATTATTTTTGGCGTGACAACTGCGACATCGTTCGACGTTGGCACCGTCTTCACATCTGGCTTGCCTGCGCGAATAATGAAGACGCCATTAGCGTCTCGTTCGGCATAAGCACCCGCCGCTTCACACATGTATTTGATCGCTTCCTCAGCCGTCCTTTGACTCAAATTGAGATCAATCTTGCCAAATGTCTTGTCGCCTGCTTGAACGATGAACTGCAGGCCCGTCTGCAACGTAAGGGCCTGGATCGCGCTGTTCAGGTCGGCGCCACGAAGGAAGAGGTCGACCCGCTTCTGCAGCGGGTCATTTTGAGCGTACGAGAAGGAGACAATGGTTACTGTCGCGACAAGTCCCGACAGCAACCGATTCAAGATGGGTGAGTTCATTTCCAGTATCCTAAGTTGACAAAGAGATTATGGCTTAGCGGCCGATTCCGCCGCCACCACCACCACCAAAGCCGCCGCCACCAAAGCCGCCGCCGCCAAAGCCACCGCCACCGCTAAAGCCGCCGCCGCCGAAGCCGCCACCGCCAAAGCCGCCGCCGCTAAAGCCACCGCCACCGCTAAAGCCGCCGCCGCCGAAGCCGCCGCCGCTAAAGCCGCCGCCGCCGCTAAAGCCACCGCCGCCACTGAAGCCGCCGCCACCGAAGCCGCCGCCGCCACCTATGTTGGTGCTAGTCTCAGGCTGATAGCCAATGTCCGCCTGGCCACCGAGGATGGCCGCGATGAGTTGCGGGTCAGAATGCTTGATCCGAATTTTGATCGTGGGCTTACTTTGGGACGCCGGAGTCGTGTTGTTGTCCGGTGTCGTATTGGTCGGCAAGGTGTTTTCGGGTTTCAGAATGATCGTGTAGACGCCGCCATCGATTCGATAGGTAGCGCTGACCTGGTTCAAAACGTTTCGAAGGGCTGTTTCAAACGGCACATCCTTGAGATGGACCGTCACAGTTCCTTGAACCTCTGACGACACGATGTAATTTGCATTGACCGTGTGAAAAATGATCTTAAGTGCGTCTCGGACGTCTGCTTGGTCAAGTTCCAAAGAAGGAATGTTCTGTGCTCCGGCACCGGCCGACTGGGCGGTGATCCGGACTGGCGAGAAAAAGACGCCACCGACTACGGCGAGCGTGGCCAGGGTTCCGATAAGTGTTTTGGTTCGCATTGTGCTCCTCATAGTGTTAGATGCTTGGCCGTCCATTCGGCTACGTTTTTTTGTAAAATTCATAATTAGTCTCCTCCGACGGTCGAGGCTCCACCGCCACCGCCGCGGCCGATCCCTTTTCCGAGTCCGCCACCACCGCCGGTTCCGCCGTCTCCCCCACCTGTCGCGCTACCAGCCCCTGCACTCTGCAGAGGAACGACAAATGTCTTTGGCAACTTACCATTGTTTCGTCTTAAGACTGCCCTTTCTTCATCGATTGACACGACCGTCCAGTCCGTTCCAGCGATTTTCTGGCCCGGCCTGATGTCAATGACTTCGTTACCTTTGTCTAGGAGGGCCGCCACTCCGTCGGAAACGATGATTCCAGAAAGCCTCCAGTTGGGCAGAGTCTCTACAACGACTGGTTCAGCCGGTGCCTCGTCAGGAAGTTCGAACGCCGTAATGAACCCTCCCCCTTCGTTGACGAGCCTGGCCGAAGTTTGGCTCCTGTCGAAAGTCCTCTCGGAGGGCAATAGAGCAAAACTGTCGTATCTGACTCCGAAAGACTTGTTCTTGGCGAGTTCCATCGCAGAATTGGCCGGGTCTGCATTCACATTCGCCCCAATTCCAGCTTCCGCGGCGAACTTGACTTCCGGATAGTTCTTAGGAGGCGTCCGCGTGAGTTCAGGGGTCTTGTCTCCGACGTCGCACCCGGCCAAAAGAGCCAATGCGGCCACCGTTGACGTGAATGTCACAGACAATTTAAGATTCATTGAGTTCACCTGTTTCAACCGCCTGCGCCTCGAATACCCTTGCTCATAATGCCACCTGCACCTGCTGATGGATTGGTGCCTTGTGCAGCACCGCCGCCGCCACCGCCACCGCCACCGCCTTCAGGGACGGTCTGCCCAACCTGGTCGCCTCGAATGTATGCAACCATCGTCAAGTTGTACCTGCCCGTCATTGTCGGCGTCGTTCCCGTGATTTGAAGACCGTCCGTCACGGCCAAATAGTTCGGCATGTATTTCCAGGATCGCACGTTGTTCATGATCTGGGAGTAAGAGCCTTTGACCGTCACTTGGCCAAGGTCAAAGATCAAAACTGGAAACCTGATTGCTGGGTAATTATAGTACTCAACGATCTGGTTCGCATTAGCCGGAGGCTGCGGAATGTTAGGGCCGTTGACAACCGTCACGCCACCCTTCCGAAGCTGATAGTTCACAGCTCGCTGAATGTTGTTGCGAAATGTGACCGAATCTTGTGTCAGTTGCCAACGATTGACTGCGAGATTGATGCCGTAAGGAAGAGTACTGGGCGGAGTCTTAGCTGCCACAACATTCTGCCATTGTGCGGCCATTTTGTTGACTTCTTCAATTGCTTTCTCCACCCGCTTGTTAGCTAGTGGCTGTTTTCCAGCCTCATCAATCAAAGCGTTGGCCTGGTTGTTGTTGATCTTTGCTTCTTCAACGTTAGGCATGAAGATCGACAGTGAGACCATGATCGCCGCGAAAGCGATACATATCCCCACAACGTAAATTGTCAAAGGACTTAGTTTCATAAATAGGTCGCCTCGATTGGGTTAGTTGCCATTTCTGTTTTGGTTTTGAGCCCCTCCCCCCGTCGTACTTCCCCCAGCTGCTGGCGTCGCAGTAGCCGCACCTTGGCTCGTCAATGTCGCCCTTGGGTTCGGCGTCTGGATGTTTCGCGACAGTGTCACCGTGACTGTGATGTCTGACCAGTCTGGCATGGCGCCTTTCTGCTCCACAGGTTGCCCAAAACCATTGATACCTTGGAAAGCTGTTGGGTCTGGCCCTGCGCGGGACACAAGCTCGTCCAGCTTGGCCCTTGGGTCGGACGGCAAATTCGGCTGGCCCGGCAAGACTGGCAGACCAAACTGGTCTTGTTCATTCAGAGCCGGCACGACTTTTCGAACGCTGGTGAAACCAGACCTCGTCACGTTGGTCGCGTCCTTGATCCGCAACAGGGCCAACATAATGTCGGCGTATTGCTGAAAACTTTGCAGAACTCCTTGCATGGTCACTGTGCATGATTGGGCGCCGTTCGGGGTGGCCCTGATGCTATAGACGCGGAAAAATGACGGAACGTAACCCAAGACCTCGCGATAGAGGTCCGGATAAACGTCGGTATGCTTCTCCATCTCTTCTGCTAGCTTCAAATTGCGATTGATGACGACAGAACTGGCCATGATTTCGTCGGCCCGTTTCGAGGTGTTGACAGCTTGTTCGTACGCCGGCTGAGCCTCTTCAACCCGTTGTTTCGCTGCGGACAGTTCGTTGCTTGACCAAGCGACCATGAAAATGCCGGCAGCGATTGCGCCAAGTGCGATCACGCCGGACAAAATCGTCGCGATCTTAGTCTGGCCTTCTTTACTGACGTGCGTTGGGAGCAGGTTAAGTTTCATCTTGCTGAGTCCTCAAAAACAGATGTGGAGCCCGTTGCCCACAGCCACAGTAAAGTCGTGCCGATCCTCGTCTCGGTAATTGTCATACTTCTTGACATTGACGTTCAGACCCTTAAGCGGGTCGAGAAGTTCGGTCGGCAACCCAAGAGCAGACTCAAGGAAAACTGAGAGGCCTTTGAGCTTAGATCCGCCTCCGCACACCATGATCATGTCGACGTCGCCGCCTTTGCTCCGGAAATAGTCGATGGAGCGCCTGACTTCGGCGACAAACTCATCGAGAATGCCTGCCATGGCCTGATAGGCTTGGTTCGGTGCCTGTGGGTTTTGCGCCGGCACCGGCATTGGCTCAGGCTCTTCGGGCCGAGCCTCGGAGACTGGCTCCGAAATCGACTCGTCTGGCTCTGCAAACGGGTTGTATGGGGCAAAAGCTTGCGTCGTGGCCCCCGTGTCGAACGGGTTGTAGGCAGCGCCGCCGCCAACGTCTGACGGGATCTCGGCCTGAAGGGCTTTGATATTTGCCGCTTCTTCAGTCGTCACTCCCATGTTCTCAGATATGGCCCGGGTCATCATCTCACCCCCAATCGGCACTTGCCTTGGCATCATGAGCTTGCCGTCCTTATAGACATTGATCGAGGTTGTCTTATGGCCTATGTCCACGACGCAGACCGACTTGCCCATAAGATCGTTATGGTACGAAGAATCGAGCGCTCTAGCTATACCTAACGCTTCAACGTCGATGGCGGCTGGCTTCCGGCCAGATTTCTTGAGCAAACCAACCAAGGTGTCGATAGCAGACTGGGGCGAAATCGCCATGACCACGTCCATGTTCTGCATGTTTCCAGCTTCGGGAGAAAAGGCTTTGAAATCGCTGACGACAGTGCTCTCTGCGAATGGAATGTTTCGCGTGATCTCCCAATCCATGTGCTGCTTGAGTTCCGAATCGTTCATAGCGGGGACTTCGAGCGTCCGGACAAGGACAGACCCTTGGCCAGCAATGCTCGCAACAACTTCGTTCGTGGTTGCACCTGCCGACGCACAGAGAGACTTGAGAACGTCGCTGACGCCATTGGGATCGTGGATCCCGATATGGTCCACGGCCCCTTCGGGGGTCTGGGCCATACCGAGCGCAGTCACGGTCGGGCGTCCGCCTTGGAGCTTCACCTCGGCGATCTTTATCGTTTGACTTCCAATGTCGATTCCGAGGACACTACTGAGTTTTTTGGCCATTGATCGATCTTCCCGTGATTCTCCGGGCCGGCACTCATCTTAGCATCACTTGTGCCTGCCTGTCAACGCAAGTACCCAGGTACTTACCCGAACATGGAAGTTGACGCGATGAGGTGCCAGAAAAGTTTCCCATTCCGGTGCCTGCCCTGAAAAATTTTCGGGCAGGCACCAGGGTTCCTTTATTGTTCGGCCCGTCGAGGACTGAACCTGGGGGCAATCGTCTCGAAGAAAATGTCGGGTTGACCGTTGCGTGTGCTAGTCCAGAAGAGCCAAATGAGTCCTGGACGACGGCCAGTCACCGGACTTATGTCGTTGAACGTGCCATTGAGTGGGTCGAGCGAAATGCTGAGAGCGCTTTCGTTACCGACCTGCTCGATCGGTAGGGCCTGTTCATCGATCTCAGGAATCACCCGGACGAGCAGTTCCTCGGTCCTCTGGCCTATCAACCTTCCTGCCTCGTCGACCGCGTTATAGCTGACCGTGACCACCCTGTCTTCATAGCCGGACATAAAGAACACCCTGCCACTGGCTGGGTCGATCTGACAGAACTGCTCTCCAGCATTTCCGCCACCGAACGTGACCGAGAAGTTCGTGGGACGACCATTGACGTCCGTCTGGATTCCGTTTTGCAACTTGACGCCGAACCTGAAGGTTTGATAGAAGGGCCTCGTTGATGCAGTGCCGTCCCCGGATGTCCTGGTGTAGGCGATCACCGTTCGATCCCACCTGAGCGGGTCGTTGACGCCCGCTTGGTTGTTCGCGCTGTTCAACCAATAGAGCAAGTCGCCTATGAGGTTTCGTTGTGGGTTCGCCTGGTCGACACGGATTCCAATGAACCGGTCGTCGTAAGCGCTGGCCACGGACCTGTAGTTGGAGCCTGCGCCATCTGCCAACCGTATCAAGGTTGGACGATAGTTGATAAAGAGCCGGGTGCCCCGAGTAAGGATGGCCCCATTGAATCGGACTGAGCCAGTGACAGTGTCTATCACGACTTCGCCGCCTTTGGTCGAATTGAACTTCAGAATTCCGTTTCTGGAGTCGAAGTCCCTTGTCTGGACGTTGTTATCCCAGATAGAATTCGTGAACCGGTAGTTCCCAGTGTTGTACGCCGAAGATGTCCCTATATCGATCCGGTCAAGGATCGTCTGGTTGTTGGTGATCCATTGGAGTCCTGGAGCCCAATAAGTCCCAGTGCTTGGATCTAGAGTCAGTTCGTCGATGAACGGCACGTCAGGGTTCGGCTGGCCGTTGCCAGTCAAGTTACCGTAGGGCATGACGGGGTTTCGACCGGAAGGCCATCCGTTCGAGTCCACTCGCAATCGAAGCTGGTAGACATCGCTGAACCGTCGCCCCTTGACTTTGCCCGAAAACGTGACATAGGCCTGGTTGTACGGGTGCTGGCCGTCCGTGCCGTTACGGTACCTGTGCAGGGAGACGCTAGGGGCCCCGACTTGCTCGAATGACCGTCCAAGGCGGACTGATCCCAGCGACCACCTTTGGTCGGGCGGCACTGCGGAGTTGTAGCGGTGCCAGGTGATCTGACCGTTTCCATTCGAGACTGACGATGTGTAAATTGTCAGTGCGTCACGGCTTCCGGTGCGCTGCAAGGTTAGGGCTGGCCTACTCTTTTTGGACGTGACGTCATACGGTGAAGACACCATGTCGCCCGGATCGAACGTGATTGAGCCGTCGGCGTTGAAGACCATCGGGGCTGCAAAGATCATGTTGACCTGGGTCGCGTTCCCAGCGGCGTCGAACTTCGTGGCCTCGCCAATGAACGTCATAAACCGGCCCGTGAACCACTGTCTTCCACTTTGAGCTGGATCGTCGAGTTGGTTAAAGAACCCGCCAGTTGGAAACACGGGGGCTCCAAACTTAACGGACGCTGCGTCAAGGGTCTCGCCTGGTCCGAGATTGAATGGGTTCGCCATTGTTCCCAGCGGATCGACGACCAACACTTGGCGGAACCATCGGTTCGCCGTGTCCGCACTCCACGCATTAAGCTCACCGATCGGGCTCTCGCCTAAAACATTGCCCAAAATAGAGCGAAGCGAGGCGACGTACACCCTCCACTTGGACGGGATCAACAGGTCGCCCTCCAAGCGCTGTTTAGGCACCCATGCAGCATTGTTGTTCGTGTCAACCCGGTCCGAAGACCATGCTGTGAAGATGTTACCGAGCCCGTCACGCATTGAAGTCGGTTGGGTGTTGGACCAGCCGAACACGTCTGCCGGGGACATGATGTTCTCGACCAGCGGTGCCGACTTCTGGGTCGGAGCGTTGGTCACCCTGCTCTCTCTGACAATGAACTTCAAATTTAGTCCAGGGTCGGTGTACGGCTCTTGTGTACCCAGCGAAGGATTCTGCGGGTTCGGATCGTTTGTGGTGTCGTTGTTCTCAAAGGCGAAAATCCTTCGGATGTATTCACCAGCTGGCGAACCTATAGGCGCAGAGACGCCGATTTTGGCGTCGCCTGGAGGCACTACGGCTTGATTGTAAAGGTAGCTTCCAACAATCCTTAGCCCGCTGTTCGGCCTGCTCTTGGGATTCACGTTGTAGCGCGTTCCCGTTAAATCAAGCGGACGAGGCTTTTGGAGGATGTTCCGCCCCTGCGCGTCATAGCCTATCTGTCCCGGCCCGACCCGCAGCGATGCTGAGAATCGCGGGTCGATGGAAGTGTGCATATGCAGCGAGGCGTCCAACCATGCGAGCTCTTGCTGGCCAGGCATGAACAGCTCGACTGGCCTGTTCCCATTTGTATCGTGGAAGTATTTTGCCATTCTCAGGTTGAGAATGTTCACGTTGCCTTCGTTGTACACCGTAAAGGGCTGGAACAGATTGTTGAAGTTTGTGTCCCATGGACTAAAGAACGTGGCTGGGTCCCATGGATTGAGCGGGCCATTGCCAGGCCCTCCATTGAACCCACCCCCGGAAGGAAGTGAGGCCAAGTCGACAGTCGGAGTTTGGAAGACGAGATGTTCGTCGACAGCGACACCAAGGCCAAGGCCAAACGTGCGGAACGAGCTCTGGGTCGGGTCAAAGTTCGGATTGCCGTTCTGATAGTCGACAAACACGAGCTGACTGCCGTAATATCCTTGTTGGCTCGGCGGCTGGTACTTCGGTACGGCTAGGCTCACGTCAAATGTCGTCAGATTGATCTGACGGTCCATCTGTGCCTCATAGCCCGCTTTCACCCTGTATGTCTGAAGTTGTGCAGTCGAGAATCCCGGGCCTTCTAGATCGACGCCCGAAACATAGAGCGGATTTTGGGCTTGACCAAGCAGGTTGGAAGTGATCGACATACGGTCTCGTGCCACATCCGGATAATCCTGGCTGGTGTTTGGGACATTGATTGGGAAGTCCTCAAAACCTGGATAGTTCACATTGGTGCTGAGTGGTTTGTAGATGCCTCCAGTCGGGTCTCCTACTGCTTTGACCCAGGCAATATCTCGAGGACCGACCCTTACGCCCGCCATTCCACGGCCCATCACGAGAGTCATGAGGCTTCGGTCCGCGACCTGAAGTTGTTGCACACCAGGGTTGCCATGCGACACAGCCTGGCCCTTCGAGACCAGGTCTGGGCCAAGCGGGCCACGGGGCTCAGTGACCCCACCGGTCCCTTGGTCGATCCGGTCATTGCCGTTTCGATTGAAGATCAACCACCTGTTCTGGTTCGCCGCATAATCGGTTTGGATCTTGTAGAGCGGGTTCGTCAGGTTGTTCAACGTCACGCTCTCTGTGACTGTTCGACCATCGTCTCCCGTGAAGGCCAGCGACAAAGGATTAGCGATGTAGAAATCGACCGCATCTCCGTCGGGCGTCACGACCCAGCTTGCAGGTTTGGGCAGATGGTACTCAGTGCCTTGCAGGTTCCGGTTCCCCGGAGCAACCGCTTTGGCTGTCAAGAAATTCGGGCCTGGCCCGACGCCACCGACTCCGTTGGTCATGAGCGGAAGCCCTGCAATGACATAGTTGCCATTGCCCACCGTATAGGATCTGAGAGGCTGCGGCCGGTGCTGTGGTGAGCGGCCCGCACTGCTGATTTCAAAGTCGACGTAGTAGCCTGCGTTCGGCCCAGTTCCATTAGGAAGGTCGTAAATCAGGATGTAAAGCGTCTCGCCGAAATCATAGTAACGTCGATCGATCGAATGGTTATTGGCAATGTCCTGGACAATCTGAGACGTGATGATCCCGCCATTGTTGTCACTCAGTTCTCTGAGCCGGTCATATTGCTCTGGCGAAATAAGTTTGAATTTGGACGTGTCGATTGCGTTGTTCAGCTCGTAAATAGAACTGTCTTTGTCGTCAATGATATCAACGATTGGTGGGATCCCTGGCAAAATCGGCTGGACTTGCGTGTCATTGACCGAATTGAACGCGTAGAGGTTCCCCAAAGTGTCGCCCGTGTACAGCCACGAGTGTGGATTGCCACTGGGTGGACTATATCCGCCGGTGGCCAGAGTCGCGATTTGGTTGTCTCCCGCAAGCTTTGCACTCCAAACCCGGGTCGTGGATTTTCGGTTTCGGTTGCCCCGGGCGTTCATGCCATTGATCCGGCCCCCGAAGTCGGGAACATAGACCAAGGGAACGTCTTGCTCTAAGACACTTGTGTTGTCCGGCATAGTCGTGAATGAGAACCTGAGAGGGCCAGCCGCACCGACTGTGAGTTCGGTCGTGCTCCAGATTATTGCCCCCGTCAACACATTGAGCGAAGCAAACTTTCCTGCCGAGTCACAGACGAACAACCTGTCGTTGCCAAAGTCGTTGATCGTTTTGTCCCAATTGGCTCCGCCATTGGCAAGCATCGTTCCGGGAACGGCCACAGGTGAGGCTGCGCCAAACTTGGCAAAGCCGCCAATCGTCGCTCCGTCTTGTTGGAACACTGGGAAGCCAGTTCCGAGGTCTAGACCAACGATACGTCCAGCCGTCGATGTCGGAGTCGGCGTCGTCCCATAGTAAACGCGACCAAATGCGACCACGGGGGTCATCTCGATCGGCCCGCTCACAGCGCTAATCAGCGGCGGGTATTGCCACACCACACTCGTCGTCTTTTGGGTCGCATTGCCAGCAGCATTAAGGGCAATGATCCGCCCCTCTTGTGTCCCGACGATGATCATTGGCGTACCCAAGGCTGTGCCGAATGCAAGGGAGCCTAAGATTGGTCGGAACCCGGTTTTCATAGGCAACGACGGAAGCGTCGGGTCATAGTCGTCCGGATAGGTCCAGCGACGCCGTGTTGTGCCATCGCCCCTGCCCGTCATTTCGAGACAATAAATTTTTCCATTTCGGCTCGCAATGTAAAGCAGGTCTTCACCTCCGACGTTGGCGACAAGCGCCGATGTCAGGTCGAAAGCGTAGGGCGGCTCGGCGATATTGTCCTTACCATCCTCTGCAGGAGAGTTGTTAGGATCGTTGGTGGGGTCTTCGGTCGGATAAGTCCAATAGACTTGCGGAGGCGCACCCGTGGCTTCATCGCCATGAGCGTCGACGCAATATATTTTTCCGTTCTCCAGTGC
>JAEURO010000053.1 GCA_016788345.1 Chthonomonadaceae bacterium | reverse complement strand
AATCCATCTCGTCTGCATCGGTCTCAAACGGCCCCCGACGATAGACGATGGCCTTGCCGTTCCAACTGACGAATGGGCCGCCATCGTAGCCCTTTGTCTTTGTCAGTCTGTGGATCCCCGATCCATCGAGCCTCGATCGATAAATTTCAATGTCACCCTGCCAGTTACCTGTGAAGACCATGTAATCCCCATTTGGGTCGATGGTGTTCTCGGCGACATATGCAGATTTCTGAACCACCGATTCGAGTGGCATCCTCGCCTTAGTGTTTGGTCGCGGGCCAAGCCTCTGTCGATAAATCGAAAATTCTGGGTTGACGCGCCAAAAGTAGCCTTTGCCCATGTCAACAGGTTTTTGGGCGCCCTTGTTCTTTTCGTGCGTGCTACTGAAGTAGAGCCACTTATTGTCCGGTGAAAAGTAGCTGCATGTGCACCTTCCCAAGCCGGTGCTCATGAGCGTCTTGCCACTGCCGTCCGCACGCATCACGACAATTTGCTCATCAGGCCATTGAGGCTGCCGGGTCTGGAACGTGATCCACTTCCCGTCGACGCTCCAATAGGCTTCTGCGTTTTGTCCTCCGAAAGTGAGTTGCCGAATGTTCCGTAAGTGCTTCTCCATGGGATCGGCAGGCCAAGCCTGCGACGACGGCCAGTCTTTAAACGCTTGTTCGACAGACGGAGATTGACTTGTGGCAGACCCTGCTGACGCCATGAGCGCGACCGCTGAGAATAGCATGTCTTAGATTACCGGCCTACATATGGTGCGGTTAGCACTATTGGACACTCTGGCCGCACCTACGAGGCTTCAATCCCGTCTAGGATTTGGCTGATATTGGGATCGTTCCCGGTCGCTTCACGAATCTGCTTCAAGAGTGCGAGCGACTCCTCGTGATGTCCATTCCACTTTGCGGCCTGGGCCAGGTTGATGGCGATCGTCAGCGAACCGTTCATGTTGGCCATGGCGTTTCGCAGCATGTTGTAGGCATCCTCGTCTCGGTCTTGCCCGTGCAATGCAGCCGCCAAGAGAGCATATCCTGGCTCGCAACCTGGGAACATGTTGAGGAGCTGGACGGCAGCCTGCTCAGCCTCAGCGTACTCCTCCAGCCTATTGTGCGCATCTGCAAGGTGGAGCCAAAGTTCGAAGTATTCTCCCATCCAATTCTTGAGGGGTTTAAGCTCGCGCAGCGCCCCTTCCGCGTCGCCTTCTGAAAGCTTCTGAGCGGCCGATGCCACGGTCTCGGCCCGCTTGGGTTGTTCGATCCTGATTTGCCAGGCCAAAGTTTGTGCCTTTGTGTTGGGGTCGATCTGCTTCGAGAGCACATCCTTAAGGACCTTAGGCACTTCAAAGCTACGTCCTGCCTGCTCAAGTGTCCTAGCGTATTCGAGCATGACCGTCACGTCGTCAGTAGCGACCTCCAGGACGTCTTCGTAATAGTCCATCGCTCGGTCAAGCTCGTTTCTCTGAGCCAAGATGGGTGCATAGAAGCGTTTGGGGAATGTAGTGTCTTCAACCGTGTCGATCGCATGCTCGAATGCTGCGATCGCTTCCTCTTCCTTTCCAGAGTTCAGAAGTGACATCGCGTAATTGACATGGGCTTGCGGGTTGGCTGGTTGGGCGTCTACAACGTCCTTCCAAAGCGGGGGGACTTCGTGCCCGCGCCCAGTCTGGGCCAATACTTGTGAGAGAGCCGCCAGTGACGGCTTGTCGTCACCTTCCAACTCTACGGCCTTTCTCAGGTTTCTTTCTGCGTTCGCTGGCATCCCCATGTTCATCTGGGCAATGCCGAGCCTCGCCAGGATTGGTGCTTCATCCCGAAGGCACGCGTCGGCTTGTGCGAGCAATGTTTCTGCGACCTCAGGGTTCTTTTCGGTCTCTGCCTGTTTCCTGAACCTGGCGGCAGCCATCTGGAGCTTGACGATAGCTTTTTCCATGTTGTCACCCGCGCCCTGCGCGTTCCCGGTGGATCCATAGAACTCGCCTAACGCATACCATCCCCTGGCGTCGTCGGGTTGTGTCTCTGTCAAGCCTTTGAGGGTCGCCTCTATGTCCTGCGGATTGCCGATGCGATACTGGGTAGCCATGCGGCACAGGTTCAAGATTGTCAGATACGGGGCTTCCCAGTCCGGGTCGAGTTCCATGGCTCTCTTGAGCGAATCAAGAGCTTGGGCGGGTTCAAACTCAAGTGCGACCAAGCCTTGTGACTTTTCTATGTACTGGACGGCGTCGAACCCAAGCATAAAGGACTCAAAGGCCTCTGAATTTATTGTGCCGAAAAGGTTCTCGTCTTCTAAGAGTGGTGCTGGGATGGTGTCCCCCATCTGCTCGACAAGAGTTTGGACAAAGCCCCTCGCCGGACCGAAGATGCCGCTCTGAAACGGAAATTCGTGCGTGGCTAATGGAGTCGTGTCCCCTTTCTTGAACACTCGGACAGTCAAGTTCCCTGTGCCGTCGCCGGACTCTGTGTAAAGCCCGTCCACTAACTTTTCCATGTCCGCTTGATGAAAAAATTGCTGGACCATCTCTGGTTCGTTCAGATCCTCGCTTGGGTTCACCATGGCAAACCGTGTCACGCCGGAATCGTCTGGGAACTGGGCCATATAGTTGACCGAGTGGATCTCCTTTCCAGTAGCGGACCGAGCGATCTCACAGGCAAAGTTCGACAGCTGCCTGGCGATCTGAGCGCGAGTGTTCGGGCCAGCGTTTAGTGGCAAGACGGCGATTTCCATGTCAGAAGTGTACCGGGCCAAGCAAGTTGGACTCAGTTCGGTTGTCTCAACATGATCTGGATCATACATACTCGTTGCTGCACAGCAAAGAATTAACGTAAGATTAAGGATTCCAAAATGCCAATTTTCCTGCCCTTGTATATCAAGTCCATCAAGTTCGTCCCAACGTTTGAAATGAGAAGCCGGTTCGAACACCGGCACGACAGGGACTTCGACAAATCGGTCAATGACTATAAGACCGACTCATTGCTCAGAATTAGATTTGGATTCACAGCGAACTTGGCAGAGGGCCTTGACTCAGAGATGAGGTACCAGTACTCACAATTGACCCCCTCGGGGCCTAAATTGGGACAAGTGAGCGAAGACGGTGACATCGACCTTCTCAACCTCAAGTTCAAAACGCCTTCAGCGACGTGGACTGCGGGTCGTCAAAAAGTTGCCCTCTCGAGCACAAGGCTTGTTGGGACAGGGGATTGGAACAACATTGGCCGCTCTTGGGACGCTATCAGGGCCTCGGGCCGTGATTGGGACTTGTTCGCAGGGGCTGTTGGCGTGTCGGCCAATCGGCCCGACAAGGCCCGTTTCGCAGCTGGCACCATGAGGTGGAAGCATGGGGAGACCCTGTTGGCGTTCAAGAGCGACGAGGTCAGTGGCAAGGACTCCAGAATCTACACTCTCGATCACAATTACACAAAAAAGTTTGGGCAGGTGGCTCTCACGTTGGAAGGGGCCCTTCAGGGTGGCCGCTCGCAAGGTAAAGACCAAGAGGCTTGGGCGTTGCATAGCCGTTTGAGCCGGACGGCCGGAAACTTCACACCTTACATCGAAGCGAGTTTTGCCAGTGGGGGCGGTGATTCGAGCAAGTCCCGGACGTTTGATCCGCTTTATGGCTCGACCCACGGTTTCCATGGAATTGCAGACCTACAAGGGTGGAAGAACGAAGACTATGTCTCTGTTGGCGTCGATTTTCGAGCCGGAAGCCAATTATCGGGACGTGCAAGTTACCACCGAATGAGGCTTCGAGACGCGTCCGACGCCTGGTATGGGACGAGCGGGGCAAACAAGTTTGGTGGCACCGTGTTCGTCGACCCTACTGGAGCCAGCGGCAAAGATGTCGGGCAGGAATATGACCTCGACCTGACGTGGTCCGTTGACAAAAAGACTGATATCAGATTTGGAGTCGCTGTGTTCGATCCGGGTTCATTTGTACGCAATTTGTCGGGAAAGGGCGACAACATGACGTTCGGCTACCTTCAGTTCATCGTCAAGTTCTAAGCTGTGCCAGAATAGACGCTGGCAGGAAACAAACTTGGCGATCGACACCAGTGACTTTACGAACGGAATGGCCTTTTACATGGACGGCGAGATCTATCAGATCTTGGAGTTCCAGCATGTCAAACCCGGCAAGGGCGGCGCCTTTGTCCGTACAAGGCTAAAAAAGGTCAAGACGGGCAATGTTTTTGAAAAGACCTTCCGGAGCGGAGAAAAATTCGACCCATGCTTTTTGGAAAAGCGGCCATTCCAGTTTCTTTTTAGGACTGGCGGCGAACTGACCCTGATGGATCTCGACACCTACGAGCAGGTGAGTGTCCCTGAGGGTGAAATCGGTGAAAGTGCAAAGTTCTTAAAGGAAGAACTAGAAGTCCAGGCGTTGACCGCAGACGGCGAAGTGCTCGGCTATGAGTGTCCCAATTTTGTCGAACTCTTGATCTCCGAGGCAGAGCCAGGTGTCCGCGGAAACTCAGCCAGTGGGGGCGTCATGAAAGGGGCAACTGTCGAGACTGGTGCCTCTGTTCAAGTTCCCATGCACATTGAAGTCGGCGATGTCGTCAAAATCGACACGCGGAACGGTGCCTACATTGAACGAGTGAGCAAAGGTTAGTGAACTCTTGCAACTCGGATGAACGTCTGTATGGTTTCTAGGAGACGGTGACATGTCGATAAGGGAAAGGAACCCAGGGGTCGAATCAGTCGGGGACAAGCTTGCAGTTGTTCTGGATTCGGTCTGCAGGTTGTTGATCTTTGTAGGGGCGATTTGTACTATCGTCGGCGTCGCTTTCCTTATCGTCAATTACTCCAACTCGAGCACGGCCGCCGGCACGATGCTCAAGCAGGCTCAACAAAACGTCGGCCTGTTTGGAACGATGGCACTCGTGGGGACGGCCCTTTTGGCCTTGTCCTTGTCATTTGTGAACTGGGGCGAGGAGGTTCTCGGGCCGCTACTTTTGATCGCTTGGGCAGTGTTTTTCTTCTCTCCCATGTATTTGCCGCCCATGCTTGGCGGCGGCAGCGGAGAAACCACGCTTGGAAAGTCAGCAATGACTGCCATGCAGACCGCCTCGATACCCTTTGGTAGCGTGGGACTGATCGTTGTTGTCGCAGATATCATCGTGAGGTCTCGGACGCGGGCCCGTGAAGGGGCAAAAGCCGACCAGCTCAAACTTGGTAAGGGGCTTAAGGAAGAAAAGGATATTCGCAACGTCTTTATGGGCAAGTGCTGGCAACTACCCTATTGCAGGAAGTTTGTTCGCGAGCGGTGCCCGATTTTCCATGCCCGCAGGACATGTTGGAAGGAGCAAGTCGGGTGCATGTGCGAAGAGTCAGTGATCCGAAACGCCATGGAAGGGCGAGTCATCCCAGCCGATGCAGTTGCTGCAGCTAAGTTCATTCCTGAGAACAGGAAGCTCACGCCTCAGCAAAAATCGGAGAGATGCCGGTCGTGCGTGATTTATAACGAGCATCAGAAGCATAAATACAAGCTTGCAATGCCGACGATGATCTTGGCTTTTGGGGCCGTTTATGCGGTATTCCGGCCACAGATGGTGTCAGGGATCCAGGGTGCCATGAGCGGCATTAACAAATTTGTCGGCAGCGCGACGCTTTCTCAGGACGGTGGAAAGGATCTGACAAAGACGGGACTAGGAAGCGGGGACGTCCCATTTGCCGAAATCATCGTTGTCGCGTTGCTAGTGGTCGCATTGGCTTATATGATTCGCTTGGTTGAATACTTGCTGTTTAAGGCAAAAATTTGACGTCATGCAAGAGCCCATCGTCATCAATGGCTCGCATGGAGAAGGTGGCGGGGCCCTGTTACGGACAGCGCTGGTCATGTCGGCGTTGACCCAGATTCCACTTAGGATCCATAACATCAGGGGCGCGCTACGAAAGCCTGGTTTGAATTCAGAAGACCTGTTGGTTTTGGCGATCCTGAGTGCGAGCTGTCGAGCCGAGGTTGAAGGGGACGACCTGGGCTCATTGGATGTCAGGTTCGCGCCTTCGAGGCCGCCTCGGGCCGTCGATCAACGGTTTGATATCGGTGCCTATGAGAAGGGCTCTGTTTCGGGGTCCGCACCAGTTGTCGTCGAATCGGTTTTGCCAGTACTGATAAGAGCAGGAGCGTACTCCCGTTTGTCGGTCTTAGGCGAGACGCACGGACAGAACACCCTTGGGTTCGACGCATTCGAGAGATCGGCCCTGTCGGCCCATCGAGCGCAAGGTGTGTGCGCGTTTCCATCTCTGGTTTCTGCTGGTTATGGGACGGGTGCGGTTGGAGAAATGCGGCTAGACATCGAGCCGAGCCTACCAAACTCTGTAGACTGGTCGGGTCGCGGGGATCTTGTAAAGTGTGGAGCGGTCGTTTCCTACTCAGGCCTTTCAGACGATATTGCAGCTCGAGGCGTGCGGCATCTTCGCAAGGGGCTGGTCGACATGAGTGCAGAGGCGGACATTGAAGCTATGGCGCTGCCTTCCAAGGGGGCTGGTATCTCGGTGACTGTCTTTGCCGAGTATGAAAACGGTCGGGGTTCGGCGACCGTCAATGGGCAGCGGGGCGTGAAAATCGAAAATGTTGTCGACAACGCGATCCGGGCCTTCGAAGAGTGGGTGCGGTCTGGTGCGTCGGTCGACCCGTTCTTGGCCGATCAAATGCTTTTGTTGGGGATTCAGGCTCAGGGAAAGACTGTTTATTCGACCCAGAGGGTCACGAGGAGGCTGACGACGATGGTTTGGGTGAGTAAACAGTTCATGCCGTTGCACATGACTGTAAAGGGGGCGGAGGGTTTCCCAGGGGTAGTTTCGATAGAGAATATCTGAAGATTCTACTATTTATGGGTTATAATAGTAGACGTATGACGTGTATTCTGTATCTCTCGCTTGGTGGTTTCTATGTCCCAAGCGGAACAGGCAGGGCTGTCGCTGTCGTCCATCAGGGGCTGGTCATTGAGGCGTCAGCTGAGGCAGCGAATCTGGGCGTCAAGGTGGGCCAGTCTGCCAGTGAAGCAAAGGTCATCCTACGCGGCGGGGGCAAGGTCGAGGCGCTGAACCCGGCCGACTATCGAGACGCGTCGGCGTCATGGCTAGACACTGTGCTCTTGTTCTCAGACCGGATCGAGGCAATGTCTCCTCACGAGGCTTTTGTCGACTTATCCGGCCATGCGAATCCAAACGACATTGCGACGACGTTGGTCTCTCGGCTAGTATCAAATGGGTTCACGGTAAGGGCTGGACTCGCCCCGTCAACATGGATATCTCGTCTCATAGCCTTGGGGATTGAGCCTGCGGGTGTGCCAATTGGCATCGATCTTGTCCCCCAAGTAGTCGATCCCCAAGAGGTTCTGTCACAGATACCTGTATCGCTATTGACTCCAGTCTCGCCAGAATCAAGGAATCGTCTCGAGCACCTGGGATATCGTTGGGCGCGAGACGTTGTGGCTGCGTCGCCGACTGCATTGGCCGAACAGTTTGGAAAGGAGGCCTCGACCATCCGCGCAGTCGTCACTGGGCTTAGTTTGGGCAAAGTGAATCCAAACTATCCTCCCGGCTCAGTCTCAGAATCCCTATCGCTTGGGTGCGTCGACGACAGTGTTGCTTTTTCCGAAGCGTTACGGTTAGTCGCCTCCCGGCTGGCTTCACGCCTCAGTGCTACTGACGAGTGCGCTAGAGACATGCTCGTTGTACTCACTCGCGAAGATGGACGAGTGTGGTCGTCCTCTCGCCGGCTAGGGAAGCCAGTCCAGTCTGCGACCGGGCTGTTCATTGTGGCGCAGTCATTGACACAAAACGCAGTGCACGGTTTTGCGCCTGAGTCAGTCAGGGTCATACTGCGCGAGACACAGAAGCAGCGCTCAGGCCAGAGGGTGCTTGTTGGCAGAGACGTCCTCGCTGACCGTGTACAGGCTTGTTGCGTTGCTGTTGAAACCGTCCGCGCTGCGTTCGGGGACAGCGCGGTTGTTGTGGCAAAAGATGTACGAAAGCCCCGTCGTGAGACCGTGCTGAGAGCGTGGAAGGATGCCACTGGCTGGGTGTGAGAAACTCGCCCACTGGCGTGAGACTGGCGCATGGTGGTCTGGTGAGTCCCCGCTAGAAGTCGTCCAGTGGCGAGATGTTAAAGGTGTCCGTAGGGAGTCAGTCCGTGAGTTGCCAGAGGTTAAAACGGAAAAGTCCACGATTGCTTGGACCGAAGACAACACAGTTGAAACCACGCTCCGCCCACGAAAAACACGTGATGAAAAAGTAGCCAAGGCCTGTCAGGCGCATGCTGGCACTGTGTTTTCGCCAAAGTTGGTTTCAGGTTCTGGGCGGAGCTATGTACCTCTTCATATTCAGAGCGGGCATTCGTTCGGCCACAGTGTCCTGCTCGCGATAGAGGCTGCCAGGACGTCTGCCATATACGGGTGCCCGGCCGCCGCCCTGGTCGACAGGTTTTCATTAGGTGGGTCTATCGAGTTCGCTAGGGAGTGCCATGAACTCGGTGTTAAAGCACTTATAGGCGCGTCGTTCGAGATGGAAGACGGAGGTGAGGTTACACTGATCGCGCGCGACAAAACGGGGTACAGGTCACTGTCGCGCCTGGTGTCCGAGTGCCATCTTGGTGAGCCTCGACAGTTCCCTCTCTGTACTGTTTCTAGGCTAAGTCGACACTCGCGTGGCTTGCTATGTCTGACTGGGGGCGATGGGGGCAGGCTAGACAGGCTTGTCCTTGCTGGCCAGCACGATGCCGCGAATGCCTGGCTAGGCACACTGGTCTCACTCTATGGCAGGCAGAACGTCTTCGTCGAGATTGAGCGGTCGTGGCTCCCCTGGGGGATGATGGTCGAGCGTCGCCTGCTAGAGCTCAGTGGCTGTCACGATGTTGTGCCAATCGCGGGCGGGAGGGTCACACACTCCCGCCCAGAAGACTTCCCTGCCCAAGACGTCGCACTTTGCGCCCATAGCCTGTGCTTAGTCGATGACGTGATCGGTCGGAAGCCACAACGTGACGTGAGTCAAATAAAAGTCACGCCATGGCCGCTTAGGTCGCTCAACTCTGAGCGTTATTTCCGTCGGCCAGACGAGATGTGGTCTCAGTTTCATGACAGGCCAGACCTGGTTGACAACACCTTCAGGGTTGCAGAGCGATGCGACACGGACGTGTTGCCGGGGCGTACTCGGCTGCCCTTGGTCACAGACGATTCCAGTGCCCTCCTTCGGCATGTCACGGCTGAAGGTGCCCGAAGATGGCATGGACAAGTGACATCCAGCCTACAGAAAAGGCTAAGCCACGAGGTCGAGCGGATCGTTAGGCTAGGTTATGCCGACCATTTCGTTTTAGCCTGGGACATGTGCGAGTGGGCGCGTGACAACGGCGTCCAGTTTAGCGGGAGGGGGTCAGTGGTAGATTCCGCTGTCGCCTACTGTCTGGGGATCAGCAGAATCGACGCCTATCGTCACAATCTGCACTTCGACCGCTTTCTGCCCGAAGACGCGAGCAAGCGGCCGGACATTGACATTGACTTTGAGTCAAAACGGAGAGAGGACGTGAGGCAATATCTGGTCAACAAGTACGGAAAAGACCACGTTGCGACTGTGGCTGCAATTGGTGCCTACAACACCCGGGGCATTGTTCGTGAAGTCGGTAAAGCTCTAGGGCTATGTGATGAGGTCATCGGTCAAGTTGCCAAAAAAATTCATGGCGGAATCGTTCCAGAGCAACTAGAGAACGCATTAGAAAAGCGCCCTGAACTGCGTGACAGCAACATCGATCGTGAGAGGCTGTATTGGCTTTTCGCACTTGCCGGCAGGTTGGCTGACGTTCCTAGGAACATCAGGGCACATTCGTCAGGTGTGGTTGTGAGCGCAGATCCTATCGCTGAGACAGTCCCGGTCATGCTGAGTGGCGAAGACGGCGTCCGCATCATCCAGTGGGACAAGAGGAGCGCAAAACACTACTTCGATAAGTTCGACATCCTGTGCCTGAGAGGCCAGGACGTGCTCTCTGGGACTGAACGTCGTGTCAGGAAAGGAAGCATGGATGGGTCAGAGACGTTCGATGTTCAAGCGGTGCCGGTCGAGCATGTAGAGAATTTTCGCGCTATGAAGGCTGGAGAGCTGATCGGAGTCCCTCAGTCGGCATCGCCAGCCATGCGACAAGCGCACATGAGGCTACAAACCGAGAACTTGCACGATGCCAGTTTGGTGCAAGCAGGGATCCGCCCAGGTGTTGGAGGTGCCGTCAAGCTCAATGAACTCATCGCACGAAGGCGAGGGGTGAAGCCGTTCGACTTTGCACACCCCGATTTCGAGCCAATCCTAGGCTTGACTTATGGGATCGTAGTCTTCCAGGAACAGATCGACCAGCTGCTGAGTACGTTCGCAGGATATGGGAGCGGTGAGGCAGAAGACATTCGCGATGCGATCCACAAACGCCGCCGAGAAGACTACGGCCAAGTCATCAAGGAGGAACTCATTGCCAGGGTCGTCTCTCGGGGTTACACAGACACTGTCGCCCAGCAAGTGTTCGACTTTGTCGCAGGGTTCAAGGGATATGGGTTCGCACAAGGCCACGCCTTAGCGTTTTCAGACATTTCGCTCCGGTCAATCTACTGTCAGCAGAACTACCCTGCAGAATACTTTGCCTCGCTTTTGGACGCCCAACCTGCTGGCTACTACGGGCCTTGCACCCTTGTCAACGAGGCGCGATACCGGGGAGTCAAGATTTTGCCTGTCGACATCAATGAAAGCAGCGATTGTCACTCAGTCGAGGACGTCAGCGTCACACTGGACAATGGCAGGACGCTTGTTGTGCCGAATGGCGGGATAAGGCTGCCGTTGTCGACCATAGACCTATTGCATAAGCAGACTGTCAAAGATTTGATGCTGAGCAGACAGGCCGAGGGCCCATTCCTCACCTTTCATGACTTCGTACGAAGGGTGACCGTAGCTAGGCATGAATTGGAAAACCTTGTCATCGTGGGCGCGTTCGATTCACTGTGCCCACACCGGCGAGCTCTGTTGTGGGCGGTGCCACAAGCTTTGTCATGGGCAAAGACACTGAAAGAGGGGTTGTTCGAGGACTGTTCGCCGCCACATGTCGACCATTCGATACCTGATTTTTCATTAGCAGAAAGGTGTGTGCGCGAGCGCCGGCTCCTTGGGCTTGATGTAGCCGCCCACTTGATGGCCTTTGAGCGGGGTAACGTCGCGTCGAGAGGCGGAATCACTTGCCGCGAAGCCCAGAAGCTAATCTCTGGCCGACGGGCGATTGTCGTCGGCAATCCGATCAGGCTTCGGTTTCCCCCAACACCGAGCGGCAAGCGTGTCGTCTTCTTTGACCTAGAGGATGAGACCGGGTTGCTCAATGTGACCTGCTTCGACCGGGTCTACCAGCGTGACGGACACGCCATCGTGACGTCGCCTTATGTGACACTCATCGGCACAAGCCAGTGGAGAGACGGGCACTCTGCCTTTATCGTGTCGAGGGCGTTCCCATACACGCCTGCCATCACCAAGATGGTCGACAATCCCGAGAAAATCCCAGTCAAAACCGCAGACTTTCTTGTCGGATGAAGCTGGAGATGGTTTATCCCAACCAAATACTTGCCACAATCGTCTAATAGAAGCGCGGACATGAGCCAGAGCCCCCCGACCACTCTAGGAAAGTACCAAATCCTTAGGGAAATCGCTCGTTCGAACGACATTGTTTACGAAGCGTATGACCCCGTCATGAACCGCCGGGTCGCCCTCAAGGAACTTTCCATGCCCGCCGGAGCGACCGAGCCCCAGAGGGAAGACAGGGTCCGCAGGTTCCTACGTGAAGCGAAGGCCGCCGGGTCGCTTGCCCATCCTAATGTCGTCACGATCTACGAATACGGTGAAGACACCGGCCGCCAGTACATCGCTATGGAGTACTTGGACGGGCAAAACCTCCGGAACATGCTCGACACCAAAGGCTTTATCGAGCCCAAGCGTGCGATCGAGATCGTCATTGAAGTCCTCAATGGCCTCGAGTTTGCCCATAGCCATGGTGTCATCCATCGAGACATCAAGCCAGACAATATCCAGCTACTCGAGAATGGCGAAGTCAAAATCACCGACTTCGGCATCGCACGATTGACCTTCGAGCCAAATCTTACGATGGATGGACAGGTTTTCGGAACGCCCAGCTATATGTCTCCTGAGCAGATCAATGGGCGAGAGATCGACGCACGCAGCGATGTCTTTTCGGTCGGCGTGATCCTCTATGAAATGGTGGCCGGCCAAAAGCCATTCACTGGGGACAACGTGGTCAGCATCACATATGCGATCATGAACACCGAACCCGACCAACCCACTCAGTGCCCTCCTGGACTCTGGCAAGTCATCCGTCAGGCTATCGACAAAAGCCCCCAACTTAGGTGGAGCGGAGCTAAAGAGATGATGGGTGCCCTACGGTCAGTTCTGTCCCAAATCGAGTCCGGTAGCGTGGTGGCCGACCCCATGTTGTCCCCGTCCTACGCGATCCCTGCTCCGCCTCCCGTCATCCCACAAACGACTGGACTCACGCCATATGGCACGCCCATGCCAGGTTCGATCCACCTGCAACCGTACCAACAGGTTCCCTATGGTCAGCCCTATCAGCACACCCCCTACGCCGCACAGGGACAGCCTCCGTCGCAGCTGACCCAGTTCCCGGTCTACTACCCTCCGCCTCCAAGAGGGCCGATCGTCTCTGCCGAGACCCGGTACTTCCTTGGCCGAATGGCCATTGCTTTCTTGGTCATCGGCTCCATCGTCGCGGCGGTCGTCATGGCGATCGTTAAGGGCGCGGAAGCCGTTAACAAATCAGGCAACCTGCCAAAGGCAACAAATTCGAAATCCGCCCCTTCCGGGGGAGCGGGAACTTCGCGCTCCCCTGCGCGACCGACAAAGTCACAGGACGCCAAGCTGGCGATTGCAGACGCTATGCGCCAACCTGAGGCTTCTAGTCGTCGAGACTCTTGGTCACGGGCTTCTCAGTTCTGGGCTGAGGCAATAACTGAGGATAATGATTCGTTTAAGGTCCGCACAGACGCAGTCAACTCGTTCTTGGCGGCAGCGAACGACCTCGTTGACGCAGGATATCCAGACATCGCGCGCGAGGCAGTTTATGAGGCCCAAGGCTTTGCCCAGGGGTACATCGACTTGGAGCAACGTGTCGAAGCCTGGAAAGTTGCGTTCGGAAGATAGTCTACAGTCGGACGGGACAACAGAAGACCTGGTACCCTCACAGGCTCAAAATGTCTGAAAAGCTGTTCTCCCAATCGACCGGCATGCACTAGCGCTTGCCATAACGGGATTTGAAACGGGTGTTTGCTGGCTTGGAAAAGTCGAACATTGAAGTGCGATATTCCGGTCGAATCTTGAAGTCGTTTGGATCCTTCATCTGCCATTTGTAGTTTGCGATCGTGCTCGAGTTCTCGTCGCCGGGTGGAACCCTTGTCGATGTCTTGCAGACAGGGC
This sequence comes from Chthonomonadaceae bacterium, assembly GCA_016788345.1. Classification (GTDB taxonomy): domain Bacteria; phylum Armatimonadota; class Fimbriimonadia; order Fimbriimonadales; family Fimbriimonadaceae; genus JAEURO01. The sequence goes on along the minus strand of JAEURO010000053.1, from coordinate 721 downwards.
GGAACCGGTCCTTCATTCGCAAATCCCTCGGCCAGGGGGTGACCGTCCTGACGACCGCGACTCGGGCGGACTTTCCCGAAGGCAGATCAAAAATGACCAAGTCGCTCCCATCAACGATCCAGACATGACCGCTGGGCATGGCGGCCAAAACAGAACCACGTTGATTCACGAAGACATAGGTGCTCACCGGGCCATGACCCCTGTTGAAAGTCAACTTGGATGGAGAGAATCCGTCGTGTATGGGCTCGCTTTCCACAACCATGGTCCAACCCGTAGGCCCTCCGATGTTCCAGGCAAAGAGAGGGCAAACTTCAGTTTTGCGGGCACCACTTAAGTACATTCTGGAAAAAACCAACGGGGCAGTGTCGACGGTGAGGTATCCGGCTTCGCCGTCCATAACCCCAACGGCGGTGCAACTATCGTACTTTTCCCAAGCGAACATTCTCCGGGAGATCACGACGCCTGTCATATGGCCTGCACTGTTGACAACGAGCTCCCTGACCCGGCCGCTTGGCGAAAGTCGGAATATCCTCCCATCCACACTTGTGGCATAAAAACAGAGGGGATTTTCGTCGGCCTTTCGCGTCCAGCCCTGCTTCTTCTCGATGAACCGCTCGCAAATCTGGACCGTGAACTGCGCGCTGAAATGGAAATAGAAATCCGGCGTTATCAAAAGGAACTGAAGATTCCCTTCATTTATGTAACCCACAACCAGGAAGAA
>JAEURO010000052.1 GCA_016788345.1 Chthonomonadaceae bacterium | reverse complement strand
CTTGCACATTGTCTCCGCCCATGACTGCGGCTTTGTGCGACCAACCTCCGCCGAAACAGAACCCGATTGTTCCAATTTTGGTCGCACCCTTACCTCCGTCTACTCCAGACTGCAAGAGCCTAAGGGCGGCATTGATCGTCGTGGCCGACAGGCGTTCATCGACCTGGCCCATCAGCTTTCCCGCCTCGTCTGCAGACTTCGCGACCTGGCCCTTGTACAAATCGATCGCAAGGACTCCATAGCCCGCCTTGTCCCGAACCATGTCCGCCGTCTGCCGAATGTTGTCGTTGAGGCCCCACCACTCGTGAATCATGAGCAGCGACTGGGTCTGCCCCGCTTTTGGAGCGACCCAATAGGCTTTGCCCTTCCCCTCTCCGACCACAAACTCGATGTTCTTCCCTTCTAGCTTGACTTTGTCTGGTTCTCGATGGGTATGGGCTTTGTGAAAATCCTTGTCGTTGGCGAACTTCTCCATGCCCTTGTCCTGTTCGGGGCTCTTGGCGGAAGTCGTTGATTGTGGGACACAGGCGAGGGCTGCGATGAGGGGAGCAAGCATGAGAGATTGACGGTTTACCCGAGTCGGCAGGTTCACAAGGGTATTCTACGTTTTTCCATGATCATCGTGATGCAGTTCGGCGCGCCTACGGAAGCGGTCGATGCCGTTTGCCGGGTGATCAGGTCTCGCGGAATCGACCCGCTCGTCATGCCAGGTGAAGATCGATTGGCAATCGGAATCCCGGCCTCCCTCAGCATTGAAGACCGCGAATTCTTAGAATCTGTCGTTGGCTCGATGCCGGAAGTCAGCAAGGTCACTCAGACTTCCTCACCCTACAAACTGGCAAGTATCGAGTTTCATCGAGACCGGACTGTAGTCGAGGCAGGCCCGAACAAGATCCAGATTGGTGACGGTGGCTTTACAGTCATGGCGGGCCCTTGTTCGGTGGAGTCGTACGAGCAATTCAAATCCGCTGCAGCCATTGTCAAGGGCTCTGGTGCCCAAGTCCTCCGTGGTGGAGCGTTCAAGCCGCGCACCTCCCCTTATAGTTTTCAAGGGCTACAGCTTGAGGGGCTGAAGATAATCAAGCAAGTCGGAGAAGAGACCGGCTTGGCCACGATCAGCGAAGTCATGTCGGCAGACATGGTCGACACGGTTGGCCAGCACGTCGATATTCTGCAGATCGGAGCCCGGTCGATGCAAAACTTTCCGCTCCTCATTGAAGCAGGTAAGTCGCAGCTTCCCGTTTTTCTCAAGCGGGGCCCATCGGCGACCATCGACGAGTTTCTTTTGGCCGCTGAATACGTTTTGTCACAAGGGAACCCGAGAGTCATTTTATGCGAGCGGGGAGTCATGCCTCTGGACAAAACCTACACGCGCAACACCCTTGACCTTTCTGCGGTCCCAGTGCTCAAGGCCCACACCCACCTGCCCGTCATTGTCGACCCTTCCCACGGAACGGGTGTCGCCCGGTATGTGGCTCCCATGGCCCTTGCCGCCCTCGTGTGCGGTGCAGACGGTGTCATGGTCGAGATGCATCCTGACCCGATGTCTGCCCTTTCGGACGGCTCGCAGGCCCTGACGCCTGATAAATATTCGGAGTTGACCAATCGGCTCGCAGGTTTAAGCCGTTACATGTCAGAAACGCAAGCATGATCACGGATTCGCAGATAATTAACCGGAGAGACCCCTGTTCAAAGTTTGAGTCTTTGACTCATTGCCGGAACGACGCCACCGGAGGACAGCCAGGTTGACGATCGACTGACCGCCGTGACACTTTTCATTTTCCATCTGACTCTTTTTTGCTGGGCGGTACTAAAGTGGCATATTGTTTGCCAGAATGTCACCGTTCAGGTGACATATGTACAGGTCGATTCTCCTTATCGCTTCAGTTTCCGTCTTCGCGGCATCGGTTATGGTTCCGGCAAAGCCCGCTCTGACCCAGCAGTTTGGCGATGAGCGGCAAATTCAATTCCATGTTGATCAGCGTGAAATAAACCGAGGAAGATGGAGCGTGGACCAACTGTCCCAAGTCGGTCTGCACCTGTTCAGCGCCAAATTCACCCTACTTGACGGTTTTGGCAGGCCTGGTGCCACTGGTAACGGCGTTCCAACCCATAGAAACATTGGCTCGGCGCCCTTAATGAACCGGATTTCCGGCATGGACGCAAACTCCTGCTCCGGTTGCCACAATGACCCAGCTGTCGGCGGGGCCGGAGACTTCGTCAACAGTGTCTTTGTATTGGGGCAGCTTACAGACCCCGTACTTCAGACCATTGACCCGCTGTTCAGTAATGAGCGGAACACAATCGGGATGTATGGCGCGGGGCCAATTGAGGCCCTTGCCGTAGAGATGACGGCAGAACTGCTCGCTACCAAGGCTGAAGCCAACCGGCAAGCCGTCTCAAGCGGCCAAGCTCAAACTCGAAACCTGCTGACCAAGGGCGTTTCGTTTGGAAAAATCACAGCCAGGCCCGATGGGACATTCGACAATTCACAAATAGAAGGCGTCGATCCAGACCTAGTTATCAAGCCTTTTCACCAAAAAGGTGTCGTGAACTCGCTCCGGGTCTTTACAAACAACGCCTATAACCACCACCACGGGATGCAGTCGACCGAAAGATTTGGATCGTCGCAAACTGGCATGGACGATTTTGATGGTGACGGCATAGTTGACGAATTGACCACTGGCGACATTACCGCCGCAACGATTTTCCAAGCCGCTTTGCCCACTCCGATCCAAGTATTGCCGGACAACAGGCAAGAACGGGACATGGCCCGGCGAGGGGAGACTTTGTTTGCCCAGGCGGCCTGTACCGGATGCCACAAGCCCGTACTCGAGCTCAAAAACCCGAGGTTCACAGAACCTAACCCATATAACCCTGCAGGGAACCTGCGCCAGCAGGACGTGACTCGTTCCTTCCAATTCGACATGACGAAACAGGGATCGGGGGCGAGGCTCGAGAGGTCGCCGTCCGGAGGCGCCTTTGTCCGGGCATTTACCGATCTGAAGCGGCACAAAATTGCCGATGCGGAAGATCCGTTCTTCGCCAACGAGAAAAAGCCGCAAGGTGGTGTCCCGCTCGATGTTTTCATCACCAGAAAGCTGTGGGACTGTGGCGACACAGGTCCATGGGGCCACCGCGGCGACTGTACGACGATAAGGGAAGCCATCCTGCACCATGCCGGCGAAGCCAGGCAGTCACGAGACCGCTTTGCCGGCATGTCGAGCCGTGATCAATCCTCAATCATTGCCTTCTTAAAGACACTCGTGTCCAAGCGGCCGGACAAAGATTGACTGGGCGGGCCTCAATAGTGCCAGTCGACGTTTGTGACTTCGCGCGCGTGCTTCTCAATGAATTCGCGGCGAGGTTCGACTTTGTCACCCATGAGACGGCTGAACATCATTTCGATCTCTAAGTCGCGAGCCCCGTCATACTCAACCTGGAGCAGCTTTCTTTTTTCCGGATTCATGGTCGTTTCTTCGAGCTCGCTCGCATTCATTTCGCCGAGACCCTTAAACCTGAGGACTTCTGGTTTCTTTTTCTTTATGTTCGACACGATATCGTCCCGTTCGTTGGTCGTCATCGCGTAATGGCGCTCGTTCGCGCCCGCTTTGATTACGTAGAGCGGTGGTTGTGCTAAGTACACGTGGCCATGTTCAACAAGCGGCTTCATGTATCGATAGAAAAACGTGAGAAGCAGCGTCCTAATGTGCTCGCCGTCCACATCGGCATCGGTCATGATGATGACTTTGTTGTAGCGAAGTTTTCCGATGTCGAAGTTTGCGTTGCCGTTTTTCTTCTCATCCAGGGGCTCTTCGCCTTCGACGTCCGCGTCTCTTCCCGTGTGGATATCGATTCCCACGCCCAAGGCTGCGATGAGGGCCTTGATCTCTTCATTGTCTAAAGCCTTGTCCAGCCTGGCCCTCTCGACATTCAAAATCTTTCCCCTCAGAGGTAAGACAGCTTGGGTAATCCGGTCCCTTGCCCCTTTTGCTGAACCACCAGCCGAGTCGCCCTCGACGATGAACAGTTCGCAAATGGTCGGGTCTTTGCTCACACAGTCGCAGAGCTTGCCGGGCAAGCCATAGGTGTCCATCGAATTCGACCGTTTGACAGCTTCGGCAGCTTTTCGGGCTTCTTCCCTGGCACGCTGGGCGAGCATGGCCTTGTCCACGATCCGCTTGGCCACAGCAGGATTTTCTTCCAGGTAGGTCTGCAATCCGTCTCCGACCAGAGAGTTCGTCAATCCTTGAACCTCAGGAGTGACAAGTTTGACCTTGTCTTGAGAGTTATAGGACGGGTTCTCCAGCTTTAGGGCGATGACCGCGGTCATGCCTTCCAGAACGTCGTCGCTGCTAAAGTTCTTGTCTTTCTCTTTGAGAAAGTTCATCTTCCGCGCGTATTGATTGATCACCCTGGTCATGGCAGTCATGAACCCACTGACGTGGGTACCGCCGTCTGGCTGGTGAATGTTGTTCGAGTAAGCGAGGACGACAGAGTTATACGCTGTTTGGTACTGGATGGCGACCTCGATCTCCATCCCTTGTCTGACTCTGTGGAAGTAGATTGGCTTATGGATCACGTTGTCGTAAGCGCTGTTGATGTCTTCGACTAATTGGACAATGCCACGGTCGAACTTAAATTCTTCGTTGTCGTCAGCGTTAACCTTGCTCTGGAACGTGAGTTTGAGTTGGGGATTGAGGTAGGCGACTTCACGCAACCTAGCTTTGATCACGTGGGTGTCGTATTGGACATGTGTCAGGACTTCGGTGTCGGGCATCCAATGTTGTTTGGTCCCTGTGCCTTTGGCCTTTCCAACAACCTTGACATCGCCGACCGGTGCACCCTGCTCATATCGCTGCTTATAGACTTTTCCGTCTCGCTGGACGGTGGTCTCCATCCAAGCGCTCAATGCGTTTGTACACGACACGCCGACCCCGTGCAAGCCCCCTGAAACCTTATATCCACCACCTTCGCCAAACTTGCCACCGGCATGCAAAGTCGTCATGACGATCTGCAATGCACTAACGCCCTTCTCATGCATGTCGACTGGGATTCCCCTTCCGTTGTCCTCTACACTCAAAGAGCCGTCTTCGTACAAGATGACATCGATGTTGTCGCAGTGCCCGGCCAAGGCCTCGTCCACCCCGTTGTCCAGGACTTCACGGAACATATGGTGGAGGCCTTTCTTACCGTTGTCCCCGACATACATTCCGGGCCGGTGACGGACGGCTTCCAATCCTTCAAGGACTTGGATCTGGTCGGCGTTATAGTCGCCCTCGATCTTCTGCGCGATCGACTCTGTCGCGTCCTCCGACTCGAAGTGCTCCTCGGTCACCTCTGAATTTTGGTCTGTTGGCTGGTCTTCAAAGTTTTCAGGAGTGGCCATAAAAATTTACACTCGAAGAGGCCCGAAGTGAGCCTCTCCAGGAGAGCAATTTTACCCGGCGGAATGGACATTTAGCGGGACAGATCGGGCGGGCGGGACCGAGTCCTGGCTCCCCGTGCCACAATCGCGCAAATGCCGGACGGCAGCAAGCCAAACATGAAGGTGGAGACCCCGCTCTGGCTACTCCCTTTGTTGGCCATGATAGCCCACGTGGTGTGTATCAACAACTATGGCTTCTTCCGAGACGAGTTGTATTATTTGTCTTGTACGCACCGTTTAGCCTGGGGGTACGTCGACCATCCGCCGTTTTGTGTGTTTCTCCTTCGTGTCGTGACGGGGATATTTGGTGAGAGTCTTGCCGCAATCCGCATTCCAACAGTCATTGCGTCAGGAATGACCGTGTTTCTCACCATGGCGATATCTCGAAAGCTGGGTGCGGGCCGGCTTGGAGTTTGGCTCACCGGACTCGCGACGTTACTATCCGGCATGAACCTGGTGCTCTTTAGCTTCTATTCGATGAACCCCCTAGAGGTTCTCATCTGGGCGACTGCGGCCTACTTGGTCGTCTGTCTCGTGCAGACACCCAGTCCCTGGCAGTGGATGGCCCTGGGAGCGGTCATGGGCATCGGACTGCTCAATAAGTCGAGCGCAGCCTGGCTGGTTGTCGGGCTCTATTCGGGCTTAGCCTTGAGCCCAAGACGGAAACTCTTGGCATCAATTTGGCCCTGGATGGGATTGGCCTTGGCCTGCGCCATGACCATCCCTTTTATTCAGTGGCAGGCTCTCCACGGCTGGCCAACAAAAGAATTCGTAAGTAACGCCCTCCGCGAAAAGATGCTTCCCGTGCCTCCCTGGATGTTTCTGTTGCAACAGGCTGTCGTCATCAACGTCGCAGCAGTCCCCTTTGTCGTCGCAGGACTGTGCCACGGATTCCGGAAAACTAGCCGCGAGTGGCTCCCACTGTCCTTTGTGTTTGGGTTTGTCCTTGCACTGCTTATTTTTGTTGGCAAGAGCCGGGTGAACTACTTGGCCCCGGCGTATTCGTTTGTCATTCCCTTGGGCGCCGTCATTATTGAGAATTGGATCAAAGAACGCAATCCAAAGTTCGGGCTGGCCCATGCCCTGGCCCTCGTTGTTTGCAGCCTTCCCAGTTTGGTCTTGGGCCTCCCCTGGATGGATCCAAGATCCATGACTTCGCTTTTGGAAAAAGTTCCGATCCAGCCACCACAAGAAGAAGCTGGCGAAAAGAGCCTCATGCAGGGCTGGGCCGACATGTTTGGTTGGGGAGAACTCGCGAGCGAAGTCGAAAGAGCTGTCCAAAGTTTGCCGGATTCTGAAAGGGCAAACGTCGTCGTCGTGGCAAGAAACTATGGGGAAGCAGCAGCCCTTGAACGGTTCACGTCTCTAAAGGTCTTGTGCGGGCACAACAACTTTTGGTACTGGGGCCCAGGCGATTGGGACGGCAAGACCGCTATTTTCGTGAACAGATGGCCAGAGGCCACCAGATCTATGTTTACAGAGTTCCGGCAGATCGGTGCCGTAGATGCCCCGTACGCCGTACCCGAACAAAACGGATCGCCTATCTGGGTCGCACGAGGTCTCAAACTCCCCATTCATACGTTCTGGCACTCGATTAAGTCTTTTCGATAGTTGGCAATTAGCCGGACTGCCCATACGGGTCTCCCCGAACGTATACTTCTGGGAATGCTGCTCGCAAAAAAGAAGGGCCTGGTCTTGAACGTGACCAACAAGAACAGTATCGGCTGGGCGATCGCTGAGGCTGCACAGGCTCATGGCGCACAAGTGTGTGTAGGGGCCCAGAACGACAAACTGGCAGGCAAGGTGTCCGAGCTGACCGAAGGGCGCCCTGGGTTTTCGACGACCATCGTCGACTTTTCGGATCCGTCCCAACTCGAGTCCTTACGAGACGAGGTCGCTCGGTCTTTCGGTACGGTCGACTTCATCGTGCACTCGGCAGCCTTCGCCCAGCGCGAAGACTTAAGCGGTCGGTTCATCGACACGAGCCGGGAAGGCTTTCTGCTCGCGCTTGACATATCAGCCTATTCTCTAGTGGCTCTTTGCTGTGCCTTGGAGCCGGTTATCGCGGATGATGCGAGCGTCATGGCCATGAGCTATCTGGGGTCGACGCGCGCTGTCGGAAACTACAACGTGATGGGCGTGGCAAAGGCAGCGCTTGAGTCGGCCGTGAGGTACTTGTCAGTTGACCTGGGCCAGAGGGGGATCCGTGTGAACACAGTCAGCCCTGGACCCATCAACACTGTGTCGGCAAGGGGTGTGAAAGGACTCAGCGGCATGATCGAGAGCGTCCATGAGCGGGCCCCCTTGAAGAGGCCCTTTGGAGCCGAAGAGGTCGCCGGCACCTGCGTCTATCTTATGAGCGATCTGTCAAGAGGCGTGACCGGACAGATCGTCTTCGTGGACGATGGTTTCAACATACTGGGGATGTGAACCGGTAGACTCATTCTCGATTGAGCGGCACACATCTCGCGATCATCGTCCCGGCCTATAACGAAGAGAGCCGGATCGAGCCGACCTTGACGCGGATGAATGAGTTCTTAAGTGCGCAATCATATTCGTGGAAGGTTGTGGTCTTGAGCGATGGGAGCTCAGACCGGACGGTCGAAATTGTCAAGGAGTTTGCAGCTACCCACTCCAGTTTCGAGGTCGTCGATTGTCAGCCAAACCACGGAAAAGGCCACGTCGTCCGAAAAGGCATGCTTGAGAGCAGCGCCGAGCTCGTCCTCTTCTCCGACGCGGACCTGGCAACGCCGATAGAAGAAGTCGACAAGCTGCTGGCAAAAATGGAGTCTCATGACATTGCAATAGGGAGCAGACCGCTCAAAGACAGTGAGCTTGAGGTCCGCCAGCCATGGTACAGGGAAACGCTCGGCCGCGCGTTCAATTTTGCAGTCCAGTCCCTGGCAGTGAAGGGGATCCAAGACACTCAGTGTGGATTTAAGTTGTTTAGGAACAAGGCCGCCCAAGACGTCTTCTCACGGTGCAAACTCGATGGTTTTGGTTTCGACTTTGAGGCCCTGATGATCGCCCATGACCTTGGATACCGCGTCGCGGAAGTTCCAGTTAGATGGCGGCACATTGATGGGTCGAAAGTCGTCCTCATGCGCGACGGACCAAGAATGCTTTGGGACCTTGTCAAGCTTCGGGTCGCCGGAAAAAGCAAAAGGCTCAAGGCAAGGGCCAAAGCCTGACGTGCAAACCGGTGAATACGCAAAGATGCGCGACCTAGAGGACCACTATTGGTGGTTCGTGAGCCGGCGCAGATTGGCCCTGTCACTAATGGCCCCGAAAACCCATCAAGACGCTAAGGTTCTCGACCTTGGGTGTGGAACGGGTGCCCTTTCCACGGAACTTGCGGCAAACTACGACGTCGTCAGCCTGGATTTCAGTTCGGAAGCTTTGGCGTTTTGCCAAGAACGCGGACTAAAGAACCTGGTGCATGCTGACGCGCAAGTTCTCCCATTCCCAGACGCCTCGTTTGACGTGGTCGTGTCTCTCGACACCTTGGAACACATTCCCGATGACTCAGCCGCAGTGCGCGAAGCCTTCCGGGCACTAAAACCCGGAGGCACTTTCATCGTAAACGTTCCCGCATACCGGTGGCTGTGGGGCCCGCATGACGTGGCACTCATGCATCATCGGCGGTACACCAAGGCCCAACTCCTCAGCCTCTTGCGATCCCAAGGATTTGCAGTGTCTTGGGCTAGCTACAGCGTCTTTTTCTTGTTTCCAATCGTGCTCGTAATCCGCGCCCTGGACAAACTCAAAAAGGGGCCGCCAGAAGTCCGATTACCCACCCTTCCGCGGTGGATGAACACGGCACTGACTGTCCTACAGGATGTCGAGTCCGCAATCCTCAGACGGGCCCCACTACCCTGGGGCAGCAGTGTTGTCGCCATCGCCAAGAAGACGGATTGACCGGCGGTATTCTGCTGGGGTCGATATGCGTGGCCGGACGCCAATGATGCAGCAATACTTCCAAGCGAAGTCCTCACACGAGGACGCGCTGGTCGCAATGCGGGTCGGTGATTTCTACGAGTTTTACGGGGATGATGCCGAGACCGCCGCCAAGGCTCTGGAAATCACCCTGACAGGCCGAGAAGACGGAAGCAACGGCAGGATTGCAATGGCGGGCGTCCCGTTCCATTCCATCGAAAAGTATTTGGCGCGGCTCGTCGCGCAAGGATTCAAGGTCGCCCTTTGCGACCAACTCGAAGACCCTAAGTCCGCAAAGGGCCTTGTGAAGCGCGGAGTGACCAGGGTCCTTAGCGCTGGCACCGTCCTCGAAGACTCCATGCTCGAGCCTGGCACAAACAACTTCTTAGCGGCAGTTTGCGTCATCGATGGCGTATCTGGGTTCGCACTTCTAGAGCCCTCGACCGGAGAGTTTATTGTCACCGAGGCTCAAGGCGACCACGCTATCGATCAACTCATCCAAGAAATCTCCAGGCTCCGGCCCACGGAACTCCTTGTCGACCCGAACGCTGGGGCGCTGGGACAATTGGCCAAGGACGGACTCGGGATCACAGTCACAGAGAGGGTCAGCAAGGACGTGTCCAAGTCTGCCCGGGCACTGATCGACCACTTCCAAGTCCAGAGCCTCGAGGGGTTCGGCATCGAACAAAAGACGGGGGCGGTCGTTGCGGCTGACATGGTCCTCGGTTATGCCACGTCGAACGGCCTGCACCTGACCCACATCAGTGGCATTGGTTACTACTCACTCGATGGCCACATGAAGTTGGATTCGGCCACCAGAAGATCCCTTGAGTTGACCCAGAGCATGGGCGACGGCGGAAAAAAGAACACGTTGCTGACGGTCCTCGACCTGACGATGACCTCGATGGGCTCCCGTTTGATTCGTCGCTGGATCGATCAACCCTTGCTGGACCGAGAGGTGATACAAGAACGGCACGAGGCTGTCGAAAGGTTGGTCGCAAACGCCCTGCACAGAGGAGACTTGCGCGAGAGCCTCAAGCGAGTTTCAGACATTGAGCGCCTCGTCTCCAGGTGTTGCGCCGGCTTAGCGACTCCACGAGACTTGGTCGCCCTTAAGAACTCTTTGATGGAGCTTTCCAAACTCGACTCTCCGCTCCGAAAGGTCGCTCTAGGCCGCTTATACGCACTCCGGGAGGAAATTGGCGACCATCAGGACCTGGCCATCGAGCTGAAGCAGGCTCTGGTCGACGATCCGCCCGTTTCAGCACGTGATGGCGGCGTTTTCAGGGCGGGTTACGACTTGGAGCTTGACAAACTGCGCGACCTGGGCCGAAATGGAAAATCCTACATCGCCAAGCTCGAGTCAGAAGAGCGTTCGAGGACAGGTATTGACAAGCTGAAAGTCGGTTTTAACAGCGTGTTCGGTTACTATCTGGAAGTCGGTAAAGCCCACGTCCAAAAAGTGCCCGACACCTACATTCGTAAACAGACCACGGCCAACGCAGAGAGGTACATCACTGCAGAACTCAAGGAGCACGAGAGCGCGGTCCTTGGAGCAGAAGACAAAGCGACCGCGCTTGAGGCTGGTCTTTTCCACAACATGAGGCTCAAAGTGGCGGGGCAGGCGAAGCCATTGCTGGATACAGCCCGAGCCATTGCCGAAATCGACGTTCTCGCATCTCTGGCCGAGGTCGCAGTCAATAGACGTTATTGCAGGCCCATGATCGTTGACGAAGACACGATAGTGCTCGAGGACTGCCGCCACCCCGTCGTAGAGTCGTCGGGTTCGTTCGTCCCCAACGATCTCTGCCTGGGAGAAAACGCTAGGGTCGTTGTCCTTACCGGGCCAAACATGAGCGGCAAGTCCACCTATCTCCGGATGGTGGCGCTAGTCGTCCTGATGGCCCAGATCGGTTCATTCGTTCCGGCCCGGTCATGCCGCCTCGGGATCTGTGACCGCGTCTTCACAAGAGTAGGCGCGCGTGACGAGCTTGCTCGAGGACAATCGACTTTTATGGTTGAGATGGTCGAAAGTGCCAACATTCTCAACAACGCGACGTCCCAGTCACTAGTCGTCCTGGACGAGGTGGGCAGAGGCACTTCGACTTATGACGGCCTCGCGATCGCATGGGCCATGGTCGAACACTTGGCGAAGACGGGGGCCAAGACCCTTTTCGCCACACACTACCATCAGCTCAATGAGATTTCTGACCACGTCCAGACGGTCGTCAATAAAAGGGTCGCGGTTGAAGACGTCGATGGTCACATCGTCTGGACACACAGGATCGTCGAAGGTGGTGCAGATAAATCCTATGGCATCCATGTGGCAAAGCTTGCTGGCGTCCCTGCTGGTGTCTTGTCTCGCGCTTCTGAAGTCCTCAGAAGACTCGAGGACAGCGAGCCGACTTCGACCACCGTCGGCCCGTCCATGCAGACGGTGCAGCTCACTCTGTTCGAAGCTGAGGATCCACCCGTTATCAAAGAACTGACCAAGATCGACGTTTCTCGCTTGACTCCCATCGAGGCGCTGCTTATGCTCGACGACTGGAAGAAGCGGTTTGTCGAGACTGGCGACTAGAGCCCTGGGGCTTCGACTAGTTTGGCTTCGATCTTGACCTTTGGTCGCCAAAGCACTGCCGAAAAGTCATGCACGATGATCCGTTCGCCGGCGATCGCGTCTATGCCTCCCGGAACATATTTTGCGGTCGTCTCACTGACAACCAACCCGCCGGGGGCTGCCGCCTTTTGCATATGGGCTGCCACATCGATTACGTGGGCAAAGTTTACGTTGGTGATGGCCCCTGCGACGTGGGCGTTGCCGGTATGGACACCGGCCCTCACTTCGACATGTCGGTTGAGCTTGTTCCGGTAAGAGTTAAACTCGAAAAGCCCTGCCAAGAGCGCCCGGCCGGCGGCAAAGGCCATTTGCGGGTTCTCAAAGACACATGTCGCTCCGTCGCCAGCAGTCGAATGTATGTTGCCTCCATACCTTTCGACGATAGACTGCACGTACCGATGGTATTCATTGAATGTGAATTCCACCATCAGCGGATCGTTTTCGTTCTTAATCTTGGTGGACTCCACAATGTCCACGCTCAGAAATGTGACGAACTTTTCGTCGGACCTCAACCGGTCTTGGATGTCTTGAAGCTGTTTGAGAAGCTCGTGACGCTCTTTCGCCGGGTCACGGAAACCGAGCTTCTGTCTATTCGCCGCAAATAGGCTGTGTCCAAGCGTCCCGAAGAAGGCGCCACCGACAATCCACAGAATCAAGGCTATAGGAGGCGGGCCGATGACGTGGACGAGCGGGATCAGACTGACCAAAAAAGTGAAAAGAGTCATCGATAAGAAGGAAACCGCCCCGAACAAAACACCGGACAACAGCGCCACTTTTAAGTTTTTTGAGACTGCCGAGTTCCAAATCGAGCCGACGATCGCTAGGAGGGCCAGGGTTCCCACGAAGCCAGAAGTGTCGCGGATTGCGGCGGAAAGCGCGACGGCTAAGCCACAACCACCCGCGAGAACCGCAGCCATCGTATAGCGGCGCAAATCCGGGTCAAACGCCCTGAATGCGCCCTTGATCTTGTCGACGAGAGACGATTTGTCTTCATGCGGCACAGAACGAACCGCCAATCGGACGTAGTCTTCTGGCATCCCGGTCGTCTCCGAGACTGCTTGGATGGCCATGTCGTCCAGTTCTCCGAACTGCGACCGGAGCCTTGCGGCAAGCATATGGATCTCTCGCACCGCGTCATCACTAACGGTGCGTGCCTGGTCAAAGTCAGATCCAGATTCGTTCAAGCCTTGGAAAGTCTACATCGTTTTTGACAAAAATGGTTGCACCTTCAAGTGTAAAAACAGGCACATGCATGGTCATAATGACAGCGAGCCACTGGGCTCGGAGACACACATGCACCTTAAAGCCAAACAGAACACGATGACCGTTTTGGGAGCGGCCGTCCTTCTCTCCGTTGCAGGAATGACGATTGCTCGAGCTCAATCGACCAGAGCAGTCGCCCCCGATCACGTTACGGACGCGCCTCCAATCGGGCAACCCTTCCGTCCCGCGGGGGGACCTGCAGTCATGGTTGCAGACCAGCAATTCTTGTTCATTCTTCGCGGAGACGAACTGATCAAGGTCGACAAAGGCAGCTTGAAAATCGCAGGCCGCACTGGACTACCCGGCCCGAAGTGGGAGCCAGCAATCATTGATGGCCAGCCAGCCATAGGGGCACCAGAAAGAATTAAGAAGTGACCTAAACGCCAGGCCTAGTTCTGACCGCCTCGCGAATAATGGACAGAGCCTCTTCGCGCTCTGCCCCCTCCAATGCCAAACGAGGCGGTCGGACGGCTTCAGAACCCCTCCCGACCTCGGCTTGTGCCAACTTGATCAACTGGACGAATTTTGGGACGGTGTCCAAGCGGAGCATGGGCAAAAACCACTTGTAAAGGTCGAATGCCAAACCCCACTCCTTGCGCCGGCAGAGTTCGTACAACTCAACCGACTCGCGTGGAAAGGCATTCACCAATCCGGCTATCCATCCCACAGCGCCCGCAGCCATACCCTCGACAAGTGCGTCGTCCACACCCACAAACAACGTGAGCTTGTCCCCGGCAAGACACCTGATCCCAGAAATCCTACGGACGTCTGTACTGGACTCCTTGACTGCGTGGACGTTCGAATGGGTCGAGGCAAGTTCGGCGATGTGTTCTGGCATCAAGTCCGTTCCATATGCTACCGGGTTGTTATAGAGCATGCAACTTAGGGACGTCGCGTTGATCACGCTTGAAAAGTGTGTTCTCGTCTCGTTCCAAGTTCCTTTGTAAACGTACGGCGGTAAGACCATCAG
>JAEURO010000051.1 GCA_016788345.1 Chthonomonadaceae bacterium | reverse complement strand
TATGCTCAGATCGCCACCTCCATCGGGCAGCCTGGTGCGGTCAGGGCAGTCGGGCACGCCAACGGTCAAAACCGACTCGCTGTCATCATCCCCTGCCACAGGGTTGTTCGGTCAGATGGATCACTTTGTGGTTATGGCGGTGGTCTGTGGAGGAAAAAAGCTCTCCTGGAGCTGGAGTCGGCTGATTTAGCTTCACTGTCGCAAAGGTCGCTCGATCTTGACTGACTACTTGATCTTGTCAACCATGTCATCCGGTAGTTTCTCCAAGAACTCATCTTCCGTCAAAACGGGAACCTTGAGTTGAATGGCCTTCTCCAGCTTCGATCCGGCTCCGGGGCCAGCGACTAAGAACGACGTCATCTTGCTGACCGAACCGGCTGCCTTTCCACCTTGTGACTGGACAAACTGCTCGGCGGCATCACGGGTGAACTTGTTCAAGGTGCCCGTGAACACGATAGTTTGGCCCGCGAACAAGTCTCCAGAGGGCGATTCGTTCTCAGATGGCCGGACTCCAAGAGCAAGCAATTCGTCAATCAACTTGGAATTGTTCTCGGATGCCAGCCATTCTTCCAGTTCTACCGCGGTACGGGGCCCGATGTCGGGAATCGAAACGAGCTCGTCAAAGTTTGTCGACCTAAACTTCTCCAACGTCCCATAATGTCTTGCGAGGTCGGTGGCAGTCCGGTCTCCAACATGCCTGATCCCTAGCCCAAACAGAAATTTTGAAAGTGGCCGGGACTTTGCGGCCTCTATCGCAGTCAGGAGGTTATCGGTGCTTTGCTGACCCATTCGTTCCAGAGTAATGATTTCGTCTCGTTTGTCCTTGAGCCGGAACAGGCTTGGCAAGTCGGTCAGCAGTCCCTTTGAGAGCAACAATGCAATCTGTTTCTCGCCTAGTCCATCAATGTCCATTGCCCCTCGGCTTGCAAAGTGTTCTAGTTTCCGCTGGATTTGGGCTTCACATTGTTGCGAGTTCGGGCAACGCAGGACAGCCATTCCACCCTCTCGAACTAGTATCGTTCCGCATACAGGGCACGTGTCAGGGGCCAAATAGGGCATGGCAGTCGCGGGCCGCTTGTCCCGAACAGGCCCTACAACCTCAGGAATCACGTCGCCTGCCCGTTGCACGATGACGGTGTCTCCAACCCGCACGTCCTTACGTTCCAATTCAAGATAGTTGTGAAGTGTTGCCCGAGCGATTGTCACGCCTGCAACCTTGACCGGTTCGAGCTCAGCATAGGGTGTGACCGCGCCTGTCCTTCCCACATTGCACTCGATACTTTTGAGAACCGTGAACGCTTGTTCCGCTGGAAACTTGATCGCGATCGCCCAACGAGGGCTCCTAGACGTGAATCCGATCGAACGCTGAACGGCCATGTCGTCAACCTTTGCAACTGCCCCGTCAATGAGGAACGGGAGCCTGCTTCTCATCTCTTGTGCATCGTGGACAAAACTCAAGATCCCTTCCGCTCCAAGGACGAGCTTGGTTTCTGGCCTGACCGGAAACCCTTGTTCGCGTAGCCATTCCATCAACCCCATTTGGGTCGATGGAACCTTCAGTCCGTCTGGGATCACTCCGACACCATAGGCAAAGAAGTTGAGTTTGCGCTCGGATGTCAACCGGCTATCTAGCTGACGGACGCCTCCTGCCGCAGCGTTCCTTGGGTTTGCAAACACCTGGAGCCCTTGTTCCAACCTCTTGGCATTTATCTGTTCAAACACGTCCTTGAACATCACGACCTCGCCCCGGACTTCGAGGATCCCCTTGACAATCGTGGCCAGTTTCAGAGGGACACCTCGGACCGTTTTAGCGTTTGGGGTCACATTCTCGCCGATGTTTCCGTCGCCCCGTGTAGCGGCAGTCTCCAGGATGCCGTCGACATAGGTGAGCGAAAGGCTGAGCCCGTCGAACTTGAGCTCAACTTCATACTCGACATCTGCTGTTAGTAGTCCTGTTTCTTCGGAAATGCTCTTCCTGACCCGCTCATCGAATGCGGTCACATCGTCGTCAGTGAAAGCATTGTCGAGCGACAACATGGGCGTTCCGTGCTGGTGTTCAGCGAAATTACTGAGTGGCAGGGAACCGACACGCTGGGTCGGGCTGTCAGGAGTCTTTAGCTCGGGATGGATCCTTTCCAGTTCGGCCAATTCTTGGAAGAGAGTGTCCCACTCGCTGTCGCTGATTTCCGGCGTGTCTCTGGCGTAATAGAGGACGTTGTGCCGCTCAATCTCCTGCCTCAGCCATTCGGCTCTCTGCTGGGGATCCATGGCGTCGAGCGTACCCCTGCTGCTCCTAGTCAGTCCAATTTTGCTTTCCGCGGGTACCCTTTAACCCATGCCTACGATCCTTGCGACTTGGAAGGAACCAGGTCAAGTCGCCCTGGATGCGGCTGTTAGAGCCTGGAAGTCGAACTCCTCGATACTTGATTGCCTTCAGTCCGGCTTGGCTGCCGCAGAAGATGACCCATCGTTGATCGCAATTGGCAGAGGATCATTACCGAACACAGATGGCGAGATCGAACTAGACGCAAGCGTGATGGACGGGGCAGACCTTTCAGCAGGTGCGGTCTGTGCCATGCGCGGCATTTTGCCAGCGGTCCAAGTCGCCAGGTGGGTCAAAGACCGGACGCCACACCTCATGCTGGCTGGCGACCAAGCTAGAAGGTTCGCAATCGAAAATGGTATCTCACCGCAAAACCTCATGACCCAAGAAGCCGTCCGTCGATACCATGACTGGCGCAACGATCCAGCTTCGACAGCCAGTTATGCCCACTCAATCCACGATACAGTCACCATGCTCGGTTGCGACTCAGGACATGTTGTTGCAGCAAGTTCCACGAGTGGGTGGGCGTTCAAGAAGCCGGGCCGGGTCGGAGACTCACCAATAATCGGCGCTGGGATTTTCGCGGACAATGAGTCGGGCGCAGCAGGTGCGACTGGGTTAGGGGAAGAGTTGTGGAAAGCCTGCGCGTCTTTCCGTACTGTCGAAGCGATGCGGAACGGCCTGACTCCACAGGAAGCGTGCGACGAGACAGTGAGATACATGACTAGGCGCCTGCCCGCCAGCCGCGAAACACCTTGTGTCGTGCTCGCGGTCGGGCTTGATGGTTCATTCGGGGCTGCAACGACGAAAGATCCCTTCCACCTATGGGTGTTCAGGGATGGTGAAGTCTTTGTCGAAGAGCGTCTCCCGAAGTCGTCGTCTGTATCGTGCCATTGACAGGCACTCCATAAGACTCAGCAGCCGACTGGAAACGCCGCATCATGGACATGTGGCGAAACTTATCGGGACAGCGGGCCATGTTGACCACGGCAAGACAAGCTTGATCCGTGCTCTTACTGGAATTGATGCTGACCGGTTGCCGGAAGAAAAGCGCCGCGGTTTGACTATTGACATTGGCTTTGCGTTTACTGATCTACCTGGTGTCGGTCGTGTGAGTATTGTCGACGTGCCAGGTCACGAACGCTTCATAGCCAATATGCTGGTCGGCGCGCTGGGCATAGATGTGGCGCTGCTTTGCGTGGCGGCTGACAGCGGCGTCATGCCACAGACAAGAGAACATCTCCTCATTCTCTCTTTGTTACCGGTGAAGCACTTGACGGTCGCTTTGACGCGCAGTGACCTGGTCGATCAGGACATGCTCGAATTGTGCAAAAGCGATGTCCAAGAGGCCCTGAACACGACTAGGTTTGCAACGGCGCCAATTGTTGCGGTTTCGTCAGTAACCAGCGCTGGTCTAGACGATCTTAAGACTACGTTAACCGGACAACTAAGCCGACCTGACCTTCTCGACGAGCGGCCGTGGTACCTGCCTATCGACCGGGTGTTCTCGGTCAAAGGCCATGGGACAGTCGTCACAGGATCATTGATGCAAGGGCAGGTCAATGTCGGCGACTCGGCCATTCTTCAACCTGGCTCGAAGACTGTCAAGGTCAGACAGATCCAAGGGCACGATGAGACAGTGACCTATGCGACAAAGGGGCAACGAACAGCTTTGAACCTAGCTCCACTAAGACCGGATGAGGTGGTTCGGGGAATGACCGTCGGGAAAAGTGGTGCTGTATTTTCGTCTGCAATTATTGATTGCGCAATGAAATGGGTTTCGCAGCCGAAGCGTGGCTCGCGAGTCAGGGTCTCTATTGGTGCCGACGAAGTTATTGGGAAGGTGTACTTCGATCCTAGCAGTGACAATGGGAACCAATCGCAGTTTCGACTTGAGAGAGTCACGTCTGTTGTTAAAGGGCAGCCAATCATTGTGAGGACTTATAGCCCGCAAACGGTGGTTGGTGGAGGGGAGGTCGTCACCCCGCAAGGCGTAAAGAACAAGTGGGTGCCAGGTTCGGACAACATTAAGGAGGACAATTTCGAGACAGCAATCTTAGAGGTTGTTTCGAAACATGGTCAAGGAGTAATGACTGAAGAAGTCTGTCGATTATTGGGAACTGCTGAGTCCGCCTTGGGTGACGCATTTGAAAACTTGCTCGTGAATGGTCAAGTCTTAGGGTTTGCTGGCCTTTGGATCCTTCCAGGATCCTTTGAATCGTGCACTGAAAAGATCGTCTTGGCCCTGGGCAACTTGTACACCGCGCATCCCGAGAAGTCAACCTTTACGAAAGAAGCCGTGATCAAGAGTGCGGGGCTCAAATGGACCGGAAAGCCTCTGGAACGGATTGTCCAGCACATGAAAAACAAAGGCATCCTCCTTGCGACTCCCCAAGGTTTGTCTTCAATAGAGCACCAGATTCGGATGTCTGATTCTCAAAGGTCGCTTCTCGATAGAGTAAAGAGCACTCTCGACGCCGAGTCCCCGAACGTTCCAGATTCACTGGCCGTTTCACGAGCTTTGAACGTGCCTGTCCAGGCCATCGACAACATTATCCAGGTGGGCCTGAACAGTGGTGAATTAGTTCGAATTGAATCCGGAATAGTATACTCATGTCTGTATTTTAACCAAATGGTCAAAGAGGCGATGGGCCACTTTCAGACGCGGTCTTTCACAGCTTCGGAGTTCCGAGAGTTCATTGGCACGAGCCGAAAATTCGCAATCCCTATTCTTGAGCACTTGGACGCGAAACGAGTCACGTTCAGGCGGAACGACAAAAGGGTTTTCGTTCAGACTATCTGAGCTAGGGCTTCTGCCAAGTTTGGCTCGCGGATGACAATTGACTTGACTCTTCCGTAGCCTCTTGTCAAGAGCTGGGCTGCCAACTCTTGACCTTTGTCTGAATGGACGAGCAGTCCTCCCTCGACTTGCTTGACAAACAGGGCAAACGGCTCCAGCATCGAGCCGATCGAGGAAGGGTCGTCGGACTCAATGATGAGCTCCGTTGGCGCGACATTCCGGAGCAAATCGGGGACGGACCCGGCATAGACCGGAGAAAAGCCTTGAAAAACAATGAGTGAGCCCAGTGCTGAAGCCACGGTCGTCAAATTCGTGCTGACAACGAACGCTGCGCCAGCTTTTCGCCAATCGTCAATGAGGGATAGGGTCGATTTTCGTGCCCATGGGTCGAGACAATCCAGTTGGCCGTCGATCAAGCAGAGGTCAGCTTGAGGGACAAGCACCTCGAGCAAGTCGCAGGCTGCGACCATCTCTGGTTCAAAAGATGCAATCGAATCCTGACGGTGCTCCCAGAGCCCAAGGGCGTCTAAGACCTGAGTCAAGCGCGCGCTAGATCCATGCTTGTTGAGTGATTTTGCAATCACAAGTGGCGTGTGCCTTCTAGAATAGTCTTTCACCCTTGGGCCAGCAAAAGCACCCCTGATAGACAGTGATCCCCCAGTAGGTTTCGAGCCGCCGGTGATTGCCTCGACAAAAGCCCTTCGTCCTGAGCCAGCTTGTCCCATGACGGCATAAGCGTCGCCCGGGAACAAGTCGAGGCTGACAGCTTTCGCTTGTTTTCCGAGAGCAACTGTCTCGATGGCAAGTACGGGATCTGTCGTCAAGAGATTTCGATGAGCTGCTTCGGATAGTGGGTTAGGATTTCTGGGCCGTTTTCGGTGACGAGCACGTCGTCCTCGATCCTGACTCCTCCAAACCCTTCTATGTAGACGCCAGGTTCGACAGTCCAAACGTTTCCAATGCTGACAATGTCCTCAGATCGCGAACTGAGCCCTCCTGGATCATGTGTGGCCCTGCCAAGGCCATGGCCAAGGCCATGTCCAAAGTACTTCGCCAAGTCTTTTTCATCGAGAATCTCGCGGGCCTTTCCGTCGATCTCTTTGCCGCTAATCCCTGCCACGAGTCCCTCGCAGCAGGCCACCTCGGCTTTCAAGACTTGGTCATAAATTTCTTTGTGACGGTCTGTCGCTTTTCCTATGACAAACGTCCGAGTCATGTCACTGTTGTAGCCATCTAGTTTGGCCCCAAGGTCCAGGGTCACGAAGTCACCCGGCTGAAGCTTCCTTTCGCTGGCCCGGGCATGTGGCCGGGCACTGTTTTCACCGCTGGCGACAATCGGTGCAAACCCAACTTCTGCCCCGTTTCGCCGAAAAAAGAACTCGATTTCGAGCCCAATGTCGTACTCGCTGACTCCAGGTTGTAGCATTCTTTGGACGTGGGCCAGGCACCCATCGGCCAGTTTGCAAGCGGCCTTGATCTTCTCGACTTCTTCGCTGGTCTTGACCATCCTCAATGGCTTGATGACATCGGGCGCCGGAGTCAACTTTACGTCAGCGAACGCTGCAACCCAATCCTCCCAAGTTGCATAAGAGACCGATCTTTCGAAGGCGAGCTCTCTAACATTGAGCTCTCGTAATTGCAGTGAGATGAATTCGGTCAGCTTGACTGGACTTGCAAAGGTCACGACATCCAGGCCAGTCACTTCTTCTGCAGCCTGGATCGTATATCTCGAGTCTGTGACAAACCGGCTATCCGAGCCAGTGACAAGGGCATAGCCGCTTGAGCCAGAGAACCCAGTCAACCATTGGACATTGGTAATGTCGCTCACCAAGATTGCAGGGACGTTGGCTTGTACGAGTGATTCTTGTAACCGTTTGACGTGGTTCATATGGCTCCAACCTCAGTAGTTTTGAGTGCTTGTAATGCAAGGATATAGCTGTTACTTCCAAATCCGGCGATGGTTCCCACGCAGATGGGACTGACGACGGACACCCGACGGAACTCTTCTCGTGATTGAACGTTGGTCAGGTGGACTTCAACCACCGGAATGCGGACGCTCACGAGGGCATCGCGGAGCGCATACGAATAATGCGTCAAGGCGCCAGGGTTCACCACGATGGCGTCGGCCCACTTGCGGTGCTCTTGAATTGTGTCGATGAGCACACCTTCATGGTTTGATTGGAGGATCCGGACTTCCATTCCGTACTCATCGGCCGCACGGTGAATGTCCTCGTCTATCTCCGCGAGTGGCTTCTTTCCGTAAAGCTCTGGCTCACGAAACCCTGTCAAGTTAAGGTTTGGGCCGTGCAGAATGAGAACCTTTCTTCGTTCCATGTCGTGATGTCCGCCAACGCGCTTAGAGCCGATAATTCGGGCGGCAAAAGCAGCGTAAGTACAGGTGATTGTGAACGATCTTGACAAGTCGAGTCAGGCTCGGCCTTTACCATCAAGACTTCTGGTTCGATCTTGCATGGCTCTCTTCGTAGGCACAGAGTGTTTTCTTGGCTGTGTCTTGCCAACTGAAGTCTTGCAGCCTTCTGAGTCCGGCTCGTCTGTACCGTTCAAGTTTTGATTCATCGTCACAGAGGTGGTTGATCGTTTCTGCCCACAGAGCTGGCTCGAACGAATCAGCGACTTCTGCGGCCCCGCCCGCTATTTCCGGAAGGGCTCCACCTTGAGAAACGAGGACTGGACATTTGCACGCGAAGGCTTCGAGCAGAGGGATCCCAAACCCTTCGTGCAACGAGGGCGCTAAGTAGAGGCTTGCTCCCTGATACAAGGCGGTCAGTTGGCTATCGCTCACGTAACCGGTGTAATGCGGGCCCACGGGGTCTGCTCCTCCAATCGACCTACCGGTCACGACGAGGTTCTTTCCAGCTAGACTCGCCGCAAGGACCGCCAGCGAAGTGTTTTTCCGGGGCCACCGGGTACCGACCGTCAACAAGTAGGGCCGGGGGACACCCAGTTCTTTAAGCAAAGTCTCGACGTCAGCTTGGGGTAAGGGCCGAATGTTGTCTCCAAGCGCGTTATATGTGACAAAGACTTTGCCCTTCGCATTTGGCACGAACCGCTCTATCTCCTGGCGACTCGTTTCCGAAACAGTTATGACGCCTGCCGCTCTACTGATGCTCTTCGGGATTTGACTCGTGAGAAGATACCGGTCCTTTGCCCTGTACCAGCCGGGATTGATCAGGAATGACACATCATGGATCGTCGTCACACCTCGCCTCCCCAGCAAGGGGGACAAGTTGTACTGAGTATGAGCCAGGTCGAACCCATACTTTCTCGCAAACAAGGGAAAACTGACAAGCGACCACCACCTGTCGGAGCCATGGATGAGCCGCCATTCAGCTCCCGAGGGAATCATTTTGGGGCGCGGAGCGTTCGAACAGAGGACGATACGATGTTCCGTGGCTTGGTTCAGAAGTGCGTCGACCAGGCCCTTCCAATAGCTTGTATCGCCAGTCGATTGTCTGGTCAGTAGCCGAGCGTCTAAACAAATGGTAAGGCGTGACATGCGGACGACCAGAAATTGGACACAATAGGTAGCTGCAATTATGAACAAGAAGAAAACCCCGGTCTTGCTGTTCGGACTCATCGTTGTCGCAATCGCGTCAATGGTGGTGTTCAATGCGAATTCAAGACCCGTTGACCCGGAAGCCCCTGCTCCTGGAAAAGAGGACGTGCACGGGTCTGACCTCTCGGAAGCCGACCGTACAAAGGCGGCCAACGATGTCCTGAGTGGTTTACCCGACAGCAGTGACAAAACCAGAAAAGACCTCGTTCCAGTCGGAAAACCTGGATCTTCTGGATCTGGCCAACAAGGCATGGCGACCGAGCCGACAATCCTCGTGAAAAAATATATTGCGGTAAGGCCAAAGCCTTCAGATGGGAGCACATCGACTCAGTGGTACAACGGACGCTCTCGGGCAGCCCGCATCACTGAAGAAAACAACTAATTCGCGGGATAGAACAAGTCCCCGTGACGACAGAACTTGGAGTCATATGTGTCTTCGAGGGCGCCAGACTCAAAAGCATCCGTCAAAGAGCCTTGAAAGAAAGATTGCCCTCCCTTGAGCATGACCACCCGGTCGGCGCAAGCGTTGGCAAAATTGAGGTCATGGCTAGTGATCAAAACCGCTTTCCCCGAGTGGGCAAGGGCCCGCAGGAGCTTGATCACAGACGTGACATGGCACGGGTCGAGGTGTGAGCTTGGTTCGTCGCACAAGAGGGCAGGAGCTCCTTGCGCCAACGCTCTGGCCACTAGGGCCCTCTGGCTTTCGCCGCCGCTCAGCTCGTTCACTTTGCGATTGGCGAGATGGGCACAGTCTGTCTCTTGCATGGCTGTTTCCGCTGCAAGCAAATCGTCCTCGTTTTCAAAGAGCCGCGGGCTTTGCGAATGGCGTCCCATAAGCGTGAGTTCAAGGACCGTGAAACCGAACACTTGGGGCTCGGACTGCGGCACATAAGAAACGAGCCTGGCCCTTTTGATCGGGCTGAGTGAATGTATGTCTTGGCCCTCGACCGACACCAATCCTTTCCAAGGGCGTAGAACGCCACAAATCGTCTTAAGCAGGGTCGACTTTCCGGACCCGTTTGGGCCAAGGACTGCCACGATTTCGTTAAGTGATACCGACAGGTCCAGGCCATTGAGGACAGGAGTCTGTCCATAGCCGGTTGACAGGCCTTGGACGGCGATGAACTTGTCAGTCATGCCCGCTGTCCCAAACCCCTGTCGCAAATGCCTTAAACATGGCCGCGTAGGTGCCTCCAGCTGCAAGCAATTCTTGGTGCGAGCCACTTTCGACGGCTTCGCCTCGACGTAAGACCAAGATTTTGTCGGCCCTGGCGGCTGTGGTCAATCGGTGGGCGATGAAGAGAGTCGTCCGGGTGTGCATGACTTCATCAAGCGCCTCGGTGACCGCCTTTTCGCTGACCGCGTCAAGATTGCTGGTCGCCTCGTCGAGAACGAGGACAAGTGGGTCTCGGACAAGGGCCCGGGCAATAGCGATCCGTTGCCCCTCGCCTCCGCTCAGACGGACGCCCCTTTCGCCAAGCGCTGTGTCATAGCGAAGTGGTGAAGAATTGACAAAGTCGTCTGCGTGGGCCATCTTTGCCGCTTCGTGGATACTAGACTCGTCGGCATAGGGCGCCCCCAGCAAGATATTGTCGCGGACTGTCCCTGCGAACAGAAATGTCTGTTGGGGCACCACACCGAACTGTTTGCGGTACCAAGCCGTCTTCAGTTCGCGAATATCAATTCCGTCAAAAAGGATCTGCCCACCAGTCGGGTCATAAAAACGGAGCAAGAGATCGGCGATCGTACTTTTACCGGCGCCGCTCGGGCCGACCAAAGCAAGAGACGTGCCGGGCTCGATGACAAAGTTAAGCTTATCTAAGGCCTTGGTGCCGTCGGGATATTCAAACGTAACATCGCGAAACTCGACGCGACCGACGGGAACCGGGAGTTCTCGGGCGCCATTTGAGTCCGTGACCGTTTCTGGAACGTCGAGGATCTCTTCGTGAATTCGATCCGCAGCGGCCTGGACCTGCGCCATGGTTTGGCGCAAGGCACCAAGATTCTTTGCCCCTTGATTGATGACATCCAATGAGTAAATGAAGGAACCGAGCTGAGCCACTGAAAGCTGGCCGTGCGTGACCAAGTACCCACAAAAATAGACAGTGATGGCCAATGCCGCTGCCCCAATCAGTTCGACCATTGGCTTGAGGGCCGCGACCCGTCTTGCGGCCCTCATCTGACTTTCATAAGTCTTGTCCGCCAGCGAGCCAAACCGGGCAATTGAGACGTCTTCGGCTCCGAACGCCTTAATGACCCTTGTCCCCAGTAACTGCTCCTGCGTGACTGCCGTCAGGTTTCCGAGGTCTTCTTGGACCTGGGCTTGGGCCACCCGCATTTTTTTGGCGTTCCTTTGGATGAAGACCGTCATGAATGGGAGGATGGCGAGGGACACGAGGGCCAATTGCCATTGGATGACGAAAATCGACACAAACCCGATCAAGACCTTGATCGAGATGGCGCACGCGCGCGGCGTGCCGACGCTGGTGGACGTCGCGGACACTAGTGACGGCTGATTGGTACACATTGACGTCGTTGGTCAGCACGCTTTGTATGCTCCCAGACCGCTTTTCATTGAAGTAGGAAAGTGGCAACCTTTGGAGCTTGGCAAAGAGTTTCTTTCTGAGGTCTGTCGTGAGCTGGGCGGCCGCCTGGCTCAAATACGTCATCTGGCCTCTGGTCAGGAAATATCGGGCCCCATAGATACCGACGACTGCCAAGGCCATCATAGAGAGTCGCTGTGGCTGCCCGTTTTCGACCGCCGACAAGGTTTCTTTGATCAAAAGCGTGGTCAAACCCAGCAGGATTGCCGAGCCAGCCGAACAGGCTAGCCCTATTGACAGTGGACGCTTTTGACTGAGTATCGAAGCCCAAACCCGGGGGTCGACCCCTTTGACGAGGGACATTGAGGTCAAGATTGTACTATTGAACGAGTCCGCAAGCCCAGGCACACTTCATGTCCCCGTCAGTTTTGATTTTCAGCAAGACCCGTCTGATTTGGACTTTCGACTGACAGTCAATTGTGGCCAGGTGTTCAGATGGCGCGAACTAGACGACGGAGGGTTGGCCGGGGTGGATGGAGACAACTGGTGGCATGTGTCGGTCTCCGGCGAAAACGTCCGTGTCAGCGGTAACGGTACTCAAGACCAGTTCCGAAAACTGTTCCGAATGGACCAAGACTGGGCCGCTCACAGGTCGGCTGTCATAGCCAAGGCACCGGAGTTGGCCCCCATGATGGGACTGCTGCCTGGCCTCAGATTGATGGATTCTTCGGATCCAGTGGAAGTCCTCTTCAGCTTCTTGTGCAGCAGTAACAACCACTTGCCACGAATTAAGGCGATGGTCGCAAGTATGGCGTTGCTGGGGGCCCCGCTTGGAGTGGTCCAGGGTGAACTGTTCCATCGCTTTCCAAATGTGGAGCGGATTGCGGAGCTTACGGAGAGCGAGCTTCGTGAGAAAGGGTTTGGATACCGGGCGGCGACAATCCCGGTGGCGGCTAAGCAGATCGTCGAAATGGGCGGGTCCCCCTGGCTGAAGGCTTTGAAATCGGTCCCTTATCATCGAGCAAGATCCGAGCTCCTTGAACTCGCTGGCGTGGGGCCAAAGCTCGCGGACTGTATCTGCCTTTTTGGGCTTGGTCACACGGAGGCTGTCCCCGTCGACACACATGTGTGGCAGGTTGCGGCACGTCTCTGGTTTCCAGAGTTCAAGAACGCCTCGTTGACCACACGCCGCTACGCCCAGATCGCGGAAGCGCTCCAGTCCCGCCTCGGCACCCTCGCTGGCTGGGCACACCAGTTTTTGTTTTATGAGAACTTGTTGAACTGGCGAGGGCGGTCATGACCCTTTCCGGGCAAGTGCAAACTACATCACCGTGCACTAATTCACCAGGGCGCCAGTAGAAATAGAGTGCGAAACGAAAGAAAGCTGGTTGGCGTTACCTTATCGCCAACTAAATCGTAAAATCAGCACTGTATTAAATCGGAACTGACTCTTTAGCACCTTGGTATTTTCGCGCCAACTAGTCTGGTGGCAAAAACCGAAGAGTAATCTTGTCGAAATCGACCGACCAATTCATGGGGTCCAACTTCTTACCCCACATGACATCGATCCTTGCCTGAATGTTGCCCGAACTTGGATCCACATAGTTTGATCCCAGAAGCGGTGAAAACGTAAACCGCGACAGTGTTTTCGTAAGGTTATATCCGCTCAATAAGTCATAAAAGCCCGTTGAAATATTGCGGAAATAGATGCTTAACCTTGAAGCCGGATTCCTGCTAGAAAGCCACAATTCAAGCCAGACTTTCTCTGTCCCCGGCGTAACGTGGCCCGTCAATTCCAACTTTGCCCTAGCTGAGGTGACGCTACTGCTTTGGTCGATCTTCAAACTTAATACATTCCCATCGACCGACGTCAAACTGTCAATGTTTCCTCGATCGACTCTTCCAAGTGGCACACTCAATGACTCGACATAGTTCTGATTTGGGCCAAAGCAGATAAATGTCGGATTTAATGAATTAGGGATGACAATATTCCCAGAACCCGTGATCACGGGAGACTGTTCTGAGTTGTTTATTCGGTTGATTGTCCACATTATGTTCAGGTTTTCATTCAGCATCGTGACTCTATAGTAGTTGTCAGTATGGACGTGGTAAACAGTCACCTTTCCTCTGCCATCGATGCTTAGGGCAGGGTAATTTCCAATTCCTGGTATGATCCTTGTGATGACAGGCAGACCGCTTTCGCCGTCGACCTTGACAATCCGGTCGTAGGCGGCATAGTACAGGTTACCCTGCTTGTCGAAAGCGTATGATCTTCCGGCACCGTAAAAGCTGGATGAGTAAAAAGTGTATGTCCATCTGGTAGATACAAACTGCCCCGTAAGGTCCAGGGCTGTTATGGACATTGGGGATGAATCAACTATTACATAAAAGCGATGCGGATTCAACCAGACTGATGAACTATAGCCAAATGGCTTAGAAGTGGCATAAGAATGATTCGAAAACGCCAGGTTGGAAACATCTGTAACACCACCAGGCTTATTGTTGAAAGGAATCGTCAGCGAGAGGTCACCAATCGTAACTGGACTCATGGGTATACTCAGTTGATGGTAATCATAAACGATTGCCCCGGTGAGCTTCGAGAGCCGGAATGCCGAATTGATTATGGGATCCCCGTTTGCGGCAAATGTCAGAACGGCTTCAGTGCGTGCATAGAATGTAAACGGCGTCTCCCATTTCTTTTCCCCGGTATTAACATCAAACGCCATGAAGCCCCGCCCTTGTTCACCATAATATCCGGCATAAACTAAACCGCTATTTATCCCAAGCACATAGATCTCATTGTTGACATTTGGATATGGGATCACTTTCCAAATGAGTTTTCCAGAGGTCTCGTCGAAGCAATAGATAGTGGGAGGGGTCGAACTATTCGTAAAGGATTTTCCGAAGGCTATTTTCCCATCCCCAGAAACGACTCCGTTTGTCAGCGTTTGTCCAGTAGTTGGGAAAGCAGAAAAAAATGGCTCTGAGCCCATAATCGCGTCCGACGAG
>JAEURO010000050.1 GCA_016788345.1 Chthonomonadaceae bacterium | reverse complement strand
ACGGACCATTCGCACCGGCCATCTGCGCTGTCTTGTTTCTTGGCGGACCAGCCTAGCTCCACCAGGCCCTTCTCAACGTCGTATGCGCTAAGTGTAGAATCTTCTCCCGGTTCCGACTCGTCATCTAGCGATTCTGCTTTGCCCGAAAGATGACCGACAAACCTGTCCATCGACTTACAAAACACGCTGACAAACCGGCACAGACTGTTTTCGTTGTCGGTCGTTGTGAGGTCTTTGTCGTCTTCGAGATAGACAGTGCCATTCTTGTCGAGATAGCACCTGACAAACCTATTGGACCGGTTGAAATCATTGAGCCGCTGAAGGTTGGCGTCCTGAACCTTGAATGCTGCGCTAAGCGATAAGCTGACCGTTTGGTTAGATTGTCCATTCTTTGCATATTGGAACAACGAAGCCTTGCTTCCTCCAGAATCAAATTGGAACGCAGTCTTGCCTGTCCCGTCGTCTTCCGACGAGGACTTGAGACCCAGCTTTTCAAAGCACCCTCTGAGGACGGTGTCGTTTAGCTTGTTTGATTCGTTTGTCGGTGCTTCGGTCGCACTGAACGCTATCAGTGGCTTGGCTGCGTCCAAGCGTTGGATGGATCGGGCCGGAACCGCAAAATTCAAGTTTTGTGCGTCGCGCAATTGCCACGACACGACACCCAGGACCTGGCCCTTTGAATTGAGAAGCGGGCCACCACTGTTTCCGGGAGACACGGGGCAGGTGAACTGATAGAGTTCTTCTCCTTCCATCATGGGGGTCTGGCTGATGATGCCGTCACTTATGCTGAAAGCCATCCCCTTTGGCGAACCGATCACATAAGCCCGCGATCCAACTTTTGGATCGCCATCCGCAACTGGTAGGGCTTTGCGGTTGTGCGACTCCAACTCAATTATGGCGAGATCAAGAGCTTCGTTCTTGTCGATCAGCCCTTTTATGGCGACAACGGCCCCGTCGGAGAACTTTGCGATGACCTTGGTCGCGCCCTTGACCACGTGCCAAGCCGTCACAGCGAGCCCGTCTCGAATCGCTAAGAACGCAGTCCCAGTCGCGACAGCACCATCTGTCCGAGTCGCGCTTAGAGTCAATACAGAAGGCGTGACCGACTCGTAAATCGCTTCGGCAGGGTCTTGCGGGAAAGTCAATGAAACCAGGACGGCCAAGGTGGTCAGCATAAGGGCCTCTCTTGGGCGAATGTTCGGCCCCCGATTGAGTTTTGGTCAGGTTCAAACTAGAAAAGACGGTCGAATTACGGATGCCAGGCTGCCAATTTCAAGCACGATTGCGGTGAAAGACACGCCTCTACTTGTCCCAACTTGACCAAGGGGCTGGAAGAAGCATAAGACGGTAACGTAGCTCGAACAGTCCATCTTCCGGTAGCCGCCACCAGTGTCGACCAAAGTTTGCAGGATTCAGACTGTTCGGCTCACCCAGAGCGGTGCCCAGCCAGAACCAGAGGGCCCTGGCCTCTAGGCCGTTGTCTTCGATTTTCGACTCAGACCGGTAGGCGTCAACGAGAGTCGGCAGGGCCCAAAGTGGGAACCCACTAAAATCAACGGCCGGATCGCCCCAACAGGCGTTGCCCCAATCAATCAGGGTGGGTACCTCCTGATGAACGAGAACATTCCAAGGGTGTATATCGTGATGCACAAATGTTTTGCCAGGGGGTGGCCCCAGGGGATCATATTCGAACTCGTCTTCTAGCCGTGAAATCAAACGGTCCGCCCATTGATAGAGGCCAGGATCTAGAGTGTCTGGCAGTTCTTCGCGGGGATTGTCGCACCACCACGCACCCAAGACGTCCTCTGGGTCAATGACCTCGTTGACCTTTGAGTGGAGGCCTGCGATGGAACGTCCAAGGTCTTGCAGCGTCGCCGTCCACTCAGCCAGGGCGTAACCCCAATCGGGGGCTCGCGGCATAGATCCCATTGTTTGGCCCGGGTGCCACTCAGTTACGGAGAAGGGCACAGGCACAATGTCAAGGTCACAGTCGAACACCTTTAATGCCGGGGTCCGCACACCTGCCTTGAGGACAGCAGGCACGGCCACACTCTCTGAATACATTGTCGCGACAAAGTCGGCATCCATAGGAAGCCGCAGAACGTAGTCTCCGATCCTCCATACGTCGTTGATAATGCCGTGGCGAGGAAGCGGATACATCTCTCCTTTGAGCCTATGCTTCTGAGCTATCGCTCGAACATCTTCAAGCGCAAAGTGGGTATGGGCCATCACGAGCTAGAAGCCAATGCCTGGTGCGCCTTCTAGGATTGGAAACGGTCGGTCCTTTTTCCCTGATTTATCCCACTCTTTACGGTTTTTCCTAACTGTTTCGAGGAGATTCGGGTTGTTGTGGGGAGCTGATAGCCGATCACGAAAGGCCCGGGCAAACACAGGCCAGAAGTCGTCAATTCCGTGTGAAAGGTCGAAGACCATGACGCCTTGAGTTGTTGCGGCCAGCGACTGTAGCGCGTTTTCGAGCCCCCTCGGGTTGTCCTTGAAGTCGATGAGTTGGAGTCCGCCATAGACCCAGCACTGGTCGCGGACGACCCTGTCGCTCACGATTCCGGCCGCCTCGACCGTTTGGCCGATCGGTGCACCCAGCTTGAGGGCGTCGAATTGAGTAGCGACTCGATAGTAGCACCCGGTGATCAAAAGGTCTAACTTCGGCGCGAGCCCGGTAGCCCGGTAGTGTGAGGTCAGAAAAGGAAACCCAGCCTGGAGAGCCGTCGAAGCGTAGTTAGATCCGTATTTTGCATAGTCGCCATACCACGAACCTGCATAGATCCCAAGTTGTGTCTTTGGGCTTGCTTTAGCCAATGTGAGTCTGACATCGCCCATAAACCGGGAAAGATGGTCAGCGCGAAAGGCAAGCCAATCGTCGAAGAAAGGGCCTGGTTCGATTCCCTTTTCCGTGTATCGATAGACGTCTTCTGGCCATCTGAGCGAAGTCTTCATAGCTGCCTCGAATAGGGCCTTGGCTATCGGGCTGAAATCAGAGTCGAGCCCATGGAACCTGTAGCGATCGTCGAACAGCATGGCATCTGGAGCGTATTTTTCGGCCACCTCCCTGACGAAACTCAAGACCCTTTGCTGGACTTGCGGGTCAAACGGGTTCATCATCAGCGGGATTTGAGTCTGGCCGTCGCCGGCTGGCTTAAGCCCATCTCGACGATAGACCACTGTCTGGAGTTCAGGATGCTTGTACCCCCAGCCCGGATCACCGAAGAGAGAATCGGCCTTTCCTTCGTCCCGCTTGGCGTACGAATGTCCCTCGGAAAATGCGTTGAGGCTCACACAAAAGCTCAATCCAAGCCGAGATGCCTCGCGTCGGAACACTATGACGGGATCGAAGCCGGCAGGCATAGTTTGCCCTTTCCATGCAGTCATTTGTTCTGTCAGACTGCTTGGGTAGAGGGTTCGGCCGACAATGGGTTTGACGTCGAGGACGACAGTGTTAAACCCTACCTCGTCAATCTTGGACAAAAGCGCATGGATTTTTTCAGCCGAGTTGATGCGGTCCAAGTTGGCTGTTCCGTCGATCCATATCACTCGACCCTGGACCCGGTGCATTCGACACGCTGTGTCCGCAAACGACGTCCCCGCATACCGATAGTCCACCTTTATTGCTGGGAGGCCATCGAATGGCTTGACCGATAGAAACCTGTTTGAGTTTTGGGCCGCCAAGGCAAAGGCAATAATTCCGATCACAGGGGACTTTTACCTGGCGCTCGCGTGGTTAGCGGCAATTCTTATGGACTCCCGTTCAAAAAGGTCGCCCATCAGTCGGATCAAAGATGTATGGACGAAGAGTATCTCCGCCATTGGAGTCAGGACGCCAAACGGGACAGCCTTAGCGATTTGGGGGATGAATTTGTCGATTCCCGAAAGGAACAAGAGGCAAAGCGGAACGAGCAAGCAGTTTGCCACGGCCCATCGTTTGAATCCGTGAATCTGAAGTGGGACGATGTCCTTCCAAAACGACCGGATATCAAACGAATTTCGCCGGCAGTACATGGGTTTCGCCGAAACCGCCCAAATGCATTGGAACCCGATGATGCTGCATATGTTGCCGACGACAATAGTCACAATAAACGAAAGGAGCGACAAAAACGGCCAGTTTTGAGCGATCCGATACTGAAAAAAAGTCCCTGCGATCGGGCCGAACATTCCGAAGGGACCGACCATAAAGTAAGTCGCAAACAGTCTCCCTCGGATAGCATGAGCCAGGCTCGTTTCGTCGTCCCGTAACACTTCCAAATCCCGGTTCTTGAGCGCATGGATCGAGGCTCGGACGTCTTCGGCCAGCTTAAAAAGGTGATATTTAGGGCGAATCAGGTTCTTGAGGTATGCGCCTAGACCTACAGAGTGGTCATGGCTCGTCGACGGGCGGGCCTTTTCTAGCTGGGCAGGCTGAAGCTGGTCTGTGCAGATTGGTTCGCTTTCGGCTCTTTCGTCCATGGGCTCGGCTGAGGTGTGTCGGCCAATCATATTACGCTTCAATCTCGTATTAGGTGTCACAGCCCCAGGTTAGTCTTGAGTTCCACTCTTTTTTGTCCCGCCCTTTCGATCAAGGCGGCCGCCCCGTCTTGATAACTCTACTGAGTTGTCGCGTGGTCTGCTCAATGCTGTTGAATTAGTGTAGTCCGTGCGCCAGGCCAGAGCCCTTGTCGCAACAAACTCCAGTGAACTCAGGTCCTCTTTGGTGGTGATGTTGTACTCGGTGGCAAGCCTTTCGAGCACATCTTTGACAACGCGGATATTGCCGGTATTGACCTTTCGGTCCATAAGTGTGGCCAAGCTCGCCTCACTCGAAAACACGTCGCCGATCCTCACGTCGCAGGTCTGGCCCCCGAGCGTCAATCGGCATGTGTCATTTGCCGGATAGAACTGTTCCTTGGCTGACTGAACCTGTGCGATTTGGAAGTCACGACTCTTTTGGCCCGCTCGCTGAAAAACCGCGATCAATCTCTTGTCAGCAATGATCTGGGCGTTAGCTTCCGATCCGGTTCTCTCATCACCCGTTTCGAGGTCGATGGCGACCAACGTTGAACCCGAGACAGACAATCCGTATCGCTCAAAGTCATTGTAGAACGCTTGGGGGCGGGTCGATTTGTAAAGTGCCATCATCTCGCCCAGCGAGCCAGAACCCTCTGCCAAAGAAGCGAATTGGACGAAACCAACGCTTACGTATCCAGTGTCGTACGTGTTGACGCTGTCAAACCCGCCTTCCTTTACCGAAACGGTCTTCATGACGTTTCGTTCGACCTGAGTCAGGCCACAAGCAGCGAACAAACTGCTCAACTCGCTTTGGCTCCAGCTTGCAACAGCGCGACCTTCACTGTTGACGCCCGCGGCAAACCGGTAGTAAGCATATTTCGGCCTGACTTTTACGTTGTCCGTATAGACGAGGGTTGAACCGTCGGCCAGTTTCACCGTGTGCCGAAAAGGTCTTACGGGGGCTGCGAATTTTGGCGGGGCACCAATAAGTCCAACCAACCGGGCTGGGCAGGGGTCTTGTGGATTGGGGGCCGGAGATGGGGCCCGTCCCGTCCTGTCCGTCCCGGCCCTTCGAGAAAACGTAGTCGTGGGCCGCGCCGTCCCTCCTGAGGGAG
Organism: Chthonomonadaceae bacterium; assembly: GCA_016788345.1. Classification (GTDB taxonomy): domain Bacteria; phylum Armatimonadota; class Fimbriimonadia; order Fimbriimonadales; family Fimbriimonadaceae; genus JAEURO01. The sequence goes on along the minus strand of JAEURO010000050.1, from coordinate 8,844 downwards.
GCACTGTCTGATCTTGACCCTGGTTCAAACGTGTTGCTTGGTCTTCAGCTGCCGACCAGTCCCGCTCGACCTGTCGGTCAAGCCAGGCGATCCACTCTTGTTGTTCGTCAGTGCCTCCTCTGGGGTCGCTAGTCGGCACAACCTTTGTTGATTGAAACTGTCGATAGAGTTCGCGAATCCACTTGGAACCTGTCGGCGTCAATCTGACGACCCACTCAGATCCCGCGGCACCTGCAGGAACGCTCTCGTAACTGCATTTGGTCGACCAAAGTTTGAGGATTTCGGATTTGTCCTTTTGCGAAAAAACGGCTTGCCCATGGCACCACGGCACCATGCCTGCAACGAACATCGAAATGGCTACGGACTTCATGGTTTTGGTTTCGGTCTGTCTGGAATAGGACAAGAGGGCAATCACCTCTGAATTCGACCTAAGCCTTAGTTGCCTTTGGCTGCTTTCAAACGTGCCATGGCGCGGTCGAGCTCGTACTGCGCCTGCTGCTGGTTAAACCGGCTTGGCTCGCCTCGAAGCGCCTTTCGGGCTTCTTCTAGCGTTGATTGCTCTTCTGCAATGTCAATGTCCGTGGCCATCCTTGCGTCGTCGGCCAGAATAATGGCGCCTCCAGCGCTGACTTCGAGGAACCCTCCCGTAATGGCCACGTGCTCACGCTGACCAGTTTTATCCAGGAGTTCGACCACTCCACTTTTGAGGGCGACAATCGCCGGTTCGTGGTCGGCCATGACGCCGAGATAGCCGGCGATGCCAGGGGCGACCAACGCGGAAACCTCGTCGTCAAAGACGGTTCTGTCTGGGGCGACCACACTTAGCCGGTACAACTTGGCCATGGACAAATTGTACCTAAATGACAGTCCGGACTTGGACCATGTTGGTGCTTCCCACCGAGCCAACAGGAACCCCTGCGGTGACGACGACCCTGTCGCCCAGCTTGAGAAGCTTCATCTTGACAAAACTCGATATGAGATAGTCGACCGCCTCGTCCGTGTCTGAAGTTGGTGGCATGTTGATGGACTGGACGCCCCAGACTAGACTGTTGTTGTTTTGGATCCTTGGGTGCCAAGTCGCGCAATAGATCGGGGCTTTTGGTCGAAACTTGGCCACTAACCGAGGGGTCAATCCGCTCGAACTTGTCGCCAAAATTGCTTTGACTTTTAGCGTGTTTGCCAGGCTGACCGCTGCCAAGGCTACAGCCTCTGTCTGCTCGTTGTGCTTGGGCCAAGTCGACGAGTCAGTTAAGAATGTGCTGTGGTCAACGATCGATTCCGCCTTTTCGGCCACGCGGGCCATGACCTGCACAGCTTCGATGGGATAGGCCCCGCTTGCAGTCTCGCCGCTGAGCATGACAGCGTCTGTACCGTCGAGGATTGCGTTTGCCACGTCACTGACTTCCGCCCGGGTCGGCCTGCCGTTGGTGACCATGCTCTCCAACATTTGAGTCGCGGTGATGACAGGCTTGCCTGCCATGTGGGAACGGCGGATGATCCGCTTTTGGGCTAGTGGGACATCCTCGAGATCCATTTGCAAACCGAGGTCGCCCCTGGCCACCATGACAGCGTCACTCGCGGCTACGACGTCATCAATGTCATTCAAGGCATCTCTCGTTTCGACTTTGGCGACGAGCTTGATCATGGGGTCAAACTTGTCGACGACCTGTCGCAAGCGTCTCATGTCATCGCCACAGCGGACGTAGCTCAATGCAATAAAGTCGACACCAAATGTAGCCGCGGATTCTATGTCGGCCAAATCTTTCTTAGTCAACGGCGGTACATCAAACGACTTTCCGACAAGCGTCACTCCTTGCCGAGACTTGATCTTGCCTCCTGTGACGGCTTTCCCTTCAAACAAGCCGCCAGAATGGTTACCTAGTTTGACTTCGACGTCGCCGTCTCCAAACAGAAGCCGGTCACCCTTGGCCATTGCAGCGAACACTTCGTCGTCATACATGGGAATCGTCGCCCCGTGTCCATGCCCCAAGGTGAGCGACTGGTCCTTGTTCAAGACTACGACCCCACCGTCGACTTCTGCGATCCTGAACTTGGGGCCTTGGAGGTCAGCCAGGATACCGATAGGGTTCATTCCGTCATGAAGCTCCCTGATCCACCGCACAAAGTCCCGCTTCGTCTCCCAATCTCCGTGGCTGCAGTTCAGTCTGGCGACGTTCATTCCGGCTTGCTTGAGCCGTTCTACTGACTGTTGGTCGGCGACCGCCGGGCCCATCGTCGCAACGATTTTTGTTTTTCGCTTCATCGACACACTTAAGTATGGCGGTTTCATGACCGTACCTTTACCGGTTGTCAAGACAAGCTTGTGACGGACCTGTGACGGTGTGTCGGCCACTATGTGTTGTGCTCTGCAATGTGCCGAGCAAGGACGATTGTTTTCTTATGTCTTTTCATTGGTGCACATGCAGCCCTCGGTGGCTGACAGGAGACAGGTCCGGCCCTGACCAGGATAAACTGGATTCAACGTGGGACAAATTGGCGTTGAGCCGACTGGTGGGGCCAGGATCGAACTCTTTGGAGGTCTTCGAGCAACCGTCATGGGTCAGCAGGTGTCCGGGTTCAGGACGAAAAAGACAGCGTCATTGCTCGCATACTTGGCTTTTTTCAAGGATCTGTCCCACAGCAGAGATTTCTTGGTTGAACTCCTTTGGCCAGACAGTCACTACGATGCTGGTCGACAGAGCCTCAGAATGGCTCTCTCATCATTGCGTGAATCATTGGGTGGTGGCGGCTTTCTCGTCGCCGACCGCTCGACAGTGAGGCTCAACAATGTGACAACCGATGTGCAAGAGTTCGACGTTTGTGTGGCCTCAGACGACATAGACACATTGTCCAAGGCCTTGCGCTTGGTCCGGGGGCCGCTTTTGTCCGGCTACGATGAGAGCTGGGTCGTGACCCAGTGGTTACGTCTAGAAGAGGCTTATGCCCAAGCGGCTGTAAGAGTCATGGCCCTGTCCGAAGGGACTTCGTCGCAAAACTCTGCAGTTCTTTTAGGCAAAGAGGCAGCGGCCCTACTTGGCCCAAGAGAAGACGTGCACTTGGCTCTCATCTCCCTCTTTTCTCGAACGGGCCAAGTTGACCAAGCGCTGGCCCAGTTTGAAGAGCTTGAACGAGTCTTAAATGAACAGTGGGGTGAGCCGCCTTCGGATGCCGCTTATGAACTCATGGACTCGCTTCCAGAGCGATCTGCGCGCAAAATAAACCAAAAGCGGACTTCGGCCCGGGTGCCCGCCCGGACGAGCTCGTTTTATGGCCGAGATGCAGAGATCGATGAGCTGTCGAGACTGTTGAAATCGGGCACAAACCGGCTATTGACTGTCGTAGGGCCAGGAGGATGCGGCAAAACCGCCCTTGCAAACGTCGTGGCTTTAGCTGCAGAATCATGGGCACCCGAAAGAACTTGGTCTGTCGGCCTTGCCGATGTCGACAGGCCCGAACGAGTGATTGGCTCTCTGGCCGAAAAACTGCTTGGAGCTAAGGATGCTGCGACGGTCGATGACCTGGCTGAGCTGTTCAAGGACGGGCCCTGCCTCCTCGTCTTGGATAATCTGGAGCAGCTTCTTCCTCAAGTGTCGACCTTGGTAAAGGATCTGTTGACCAGATCTCCCTATTTGAAGATCCTGGCAACCAGCCGGACGGTCTTGGCCATAGATGGTGAGCAAATTTTTCCGTTGTCGCCTCTGCCCGTTCCTACTGTCCGGTTGACTTTGACTGAGTTGGCCCGAGTGCCGTCTGTCGCACTGTTCGTCGACCGGGCTTCGGCCCAATTGCCGACGTTCAAGCTTGGGCCAGACAATGCAGCGGCCATTTCAGAGATCTGCCGGAAACTGGACGGTCTCCCTCTCGCCATTGAACTGGCTGCCGCCAAATCATTGGTGCACAGCCCCGCACAGATCCTGGCCAATTTGGGCCAGTCTGTCGACTTCTTGACGAGCCGCAAGGCTGACTTGTCTGAGCGTCACCGAAGCTTGCGGGCAACTTTGGACTGGAGTCTTGACCTCTTAGACGAGGAGACTCGTGACGCGTTCTTTGCACTTGGGGTCTTCAAAGGTGGGTTTGATGTTGAATTGGGTCAAAGAGTCGCAAGCGGAACAGGTTTCGACTCGAAGCTTGAGACACTTGTCGCTTCGTCATTGGTCCTCCACATGGACACCAAGGGAGACACAAGGTTCAAGCTCTTGGAACCTGTCCGCGAGTACGCCATCTCAAAGCTGGGCCCTGGTCGGGAAGCTATCAGACGCCGGCACTTTGAGGCGTTTGAAGCCCTTGTCAAAGGCGGGCCCATCTTCGGCCCAGAACGCGAGACTGCTGAGTGGTTCGACCGCCTCGATGCGAACAGTGAAAACCTGGCTTCTGCGTTCGAATGCGTTTTCGACGGGGTTGTGTCGCACAGCGAAGCAGCTGATCTGGCCTTGAATCTGCGCTCGTTCTCAAAAGCACGTGGCAAGTCATCAGTTTGGCGCAACAACTTAGATCGGCTCAAAAGCCTCATGGCCGGCACGACGGATCACTTGACTTTATCGAAAGTGACATTGGCCCACGCGATCATGTGCAGTGGCTCGGCAGAAGCTAAGGTGTCTCTGGCCCTCTTCCAGGAAGCTTTAGGTCTATGCCTGTTAGTCGAAGACCATCTTGGAGTCGCCACTTGTCAGAGCGGCATAGCCAACTATTTTATGTCCAATGGTGATTATGACAAGGCGATCTCAGCGTTTCAAGAAGCGTTCAGAATGTACGAGGCTCTCGGAGACTTTGGCAAAATGGCGGCTGCGACCAGGAAAATCGCCATGTCCTATGTCAGTGGTGGAAATCACGACGAGTGTTATCGATACTTACAGGAGGCGTTAGGTTACGCACGGCAAGGGTCGGACAAGGAGTCACTCGCTTGGACATTGACAGACTGTGCGGTCGAGCACGCGCTCCACGGCAAGCTCGACGAGTCGACCCAATGCTTTGCTGAGGCCCACCAACTTTGTATCGACACGTCGAACTGGCACATGAGGAGCATTGTCTTCTGGCAAGAGGCGGAGACAGCCCATCGACTCGGTCAGTTTGCAAAATCCGTTGAACTGCACCGAGAGAGTGTTCGACATGCCTTGCAGTCCGACTTTCGCGAAGGACTGAAATGGATATTGGTATCGATGGCGTCGTCGTTTCTTGAGTATGGAGAGCACGAAGCTGGGGCAAAAGTGACTGGGTTTGTCCTCCAATGGCGGGAGCGTGACAACCGGCTGTTGACTGGCGACGAACGGGAGCTGATCGATCCTGCCCGGGCTAGAGTCAAGGATAGAGTCGGTGGTGAGTACGAAAAATGGGAACAAGAGGGGAAGGCCTTGTCCTTAGATGAAGTCCTGACACTGGTTCAATAATGTCCGAACCAGTTTCGACCGATGGTATAATGTCGCAACTATGGTTTATGTGAGTGTGAACAACAACGAATCGATTGATTCGGCCTTGAAGAGGTTCAACCTCAAGTTGCAGTCGAGTGGCTTGCTGCGTGAGCTCAAAGACCACTCCCACTACGAAAAGCCGAGCGAAAAGCGCCGACGCGCCAAGCGTCGACGGTCATCGAGCAGAATGTAGGCCCTGTCGCCTCTCACACGATGGGCGGGCTGCCTCTGGTCAGGGTCAATGTCATCAATGATGCTGGCGCAGACATTGACGAGAAAGCTCTGGGGTCGGCGGTGTCCGAAACAATCCAGCTTCTGGGAGACGGCCGAACAAACGTCGAGGTCAACCTATTAGTGACTCATGCCGACGCTCTGCGCGACCTTAACCTGCGTTTCCGTGGTGTGGATTCCACCACAGACGTTCTCAGTTTCCCTGGGCCGGACTGGGATGGGAAATCCCTGGGTGACATTGCGGTTTCGATAGAGATGGCCCGGTCAGGTGCTGAGAGGAGGGGAGTCAGCCTGGACAATGAAGTCACATTCTTGACTGTCCACGGCTTGTTGCACCTCTTGGGCCACGAAGACGATTCTGAAGAAGGCCGAGCTGAAATGATGAGGCTGACCAACGAGGTTGTCGTTCGTTCTGGACAGAAACCAGACCCTGACTGGCACAGTCATCCCCATTAGCCGGGTAGAACTGTAAAGCTGATGGCGGCAAAGGACATCATTGGCCCATTTAGGGTCGCGTTTGAAGGAATTGTCCACACGTTTAGAACTCAGCGTCACATGAGGATCCACCTCTATGTGACTCTGGTCACCGTGCTTGGTGCGATGGTACTGAACCTTCGGCTTCGCTACATCTTGATGCTGATGTTCATCATCACGTTCGTGTTGGTGGCGGAAATGTTCAACAGTGCGATCGAGGCGACTGTCGATTTGGTGAGCGACAAATACCACCCGCTCGCGAAGTTTGCGAAGGACATCAGTGCTGGAGCAGTGCTCATCACGACGATCATGGCCATCATCGTAGGTTCGATGATAGCGGTCGGGGAAGACCAATGGGAGCGGATCAGGATCAGCCTGACCTCGGAGAGCATCGGAGCGACCATCGTCCAGCGTTACTTGGCTGGAGCTTTTCTTGTGTTCGTGCTGGTGATCATTGGGAAAGGGCTTGGTAAACACGGCGAGGTGACAAAGGGAGGGTTGGTCAGCGGGCACGCCGCATACGGTTTCTTTGCGGCCACGTCCATCGTTATGCTTGCCGACAACGTTGTGGTCTCGGCAGTCGCGATCCTCCTGGCCCTTCTTGTCGCGCAGTCACGTTGGGAAGCAAAAATCCATTCGATCTTTGAATTGACATTAGGGGCGACCGTTGGTGTCATCTTGGCACTCTTGCTCTTTGGAATCTCGCCCAAGTGACCGAACATGCTATAATAGAAAAGTCCGCGAATCTATGAGCGAACCTCCAGAACGTAGCCGGCGAAAGCCGGTTCACTATCATAGGACAGGCACTGCCATCACTGGCATGTTCGGCCCAGTCCTCTTCTTGACCCCGCTTGTCTTGGCAGTCACAAGCCCAAGGGCCTTGATCGGTGTCGAGACACTCCTTTGCCTTGTCGGCGTCATCGCTCTGAACGCTGCTTTTGTTGCTAGCGAGACGGCGATCGAACTCCTCCGCTCGACCCATGCAAAGCAGACCATGGTCGACGAAAGAAAGCACAAGGCGGTCTTGGACCTGATGTCAGGCAAGCCTCTTTTTGTCGCTGCCTGCGTTTTGGGCTCACAAACAATGAGGGCATGGGCAGTCCTTCTTGTCATCCCGCTAGCGATGGATTTCAGCAAATGGGTGTCATCTTGGACGAGGCTCCCAGATGGGTGGGAGAGCGTCCTCGTCGCTGGCTTCCTTGTGGCCATTCCAGTCGTCGCTGCGAATGTGGTCTTTGGCGAACTCATTCCGAAAACGTTTGCCGCGGCTGACCCGGTTAAAACCGCATACCGTTCATATCGGTTCGTCAAAGCTTGTGCGGCTGTCTTCAAGCCCTTTGCTGCAATCTTCGTGTCCATTGCTGAACTCCTGACCAAGAGGATTGGGGCAAGAGTGTCGTTTTCAGTCACAAACCAGGCTGAAGAAGAAATCAAGGAGCGGCTAGAGCAAGCGGTCGAAACCCAGGAGATCGAAGAGGAAGAAAAGGACATGCTACATTCCGTGTTCGAATTTGGGGACACAGTTGCGCGAGAAGTCATGACACCCCGGGTCGACATCGACGCGGTTCCAGTCGACGCAACATTGGAGCACATTGCACACGTGGTAGAAGAGAGTGGGCACTCCCGGATTCCTGTTTATGAAGGCACTGATGACCAAATCCTTGGGATCGTCCATGCAAAAGATGTGCTCTCCGCTCTACGGAACGGAAAAGCGGCCACGCCCCTGCGTAAGATTATTAGGACTCCTGTTTTCGTGCCTGAGAACAAAAGCCTGCATGACCTTTTGCAAGAAATGCGCGCGGCTAAAACACAAATGGTTATCGTGCAGGACGAATTCGGTGGAACTGCCGGCGTTGTTACAATGGAAGACATCGTCGAAGAGGTCGTGGGCGAGATTGTCGACGAATATGACACCGAGGAAGAGTCCATTGTGCAAACGAACCATGGATTCATCGTCGAAGGAAAGACAAACCTTTATGACATCAACGACGATATGGGCACACAGTTTGAAAGCCAGGAATTCGACACGATCGGCGGATATGTCTTTGGACTGTTTGGAAGGCAACCTGACCAAGGAGAGTCAGTCGCAGATGGCGATTATCTCTTCACGGTGATCAAAACAGACGGCCGACGGATCCACGCCATCGAAGTGACGAAAGCCGAACAGCCTGACGGATTTCTCCAGAGAATGGCCAATGGTCAGCCCGTTTGAACCGGTCATTTGATCCGGCCTTCTGCCTTTTTCTTGAGCGGGCTGTTCTTTTTTAAGTATTCGATCAAGGCATCAATGTCAAGAAGGCCTGTGTCGGTCCTTTTTCCTGTTGCGTTCTTGACGACTGTCAAGCCGTCGCCTCCATTGGCGACGAACGAGTTGAACGTGCAACGGTAGGTTTTGCTTGGTTCTAATTTTTGCCCACTGATCAGAATCTCTGTTGCTTTTCCGTTCGAGAGTCTGAAACTTGACCCTTGAGACACAAACAGGACTCCGGACGACAATGTCTCTTCGAGCTCTGCACCTGTCAGATCCAACACGACGAGAGTGTTATTGAATGGTTGGACACTGATCGCGTCTCCATAAGATATCACACCTGCGTTAAGTGCCGATCGGATGCCTCCAGAATTCATCAAAGCCACGGTGCTCCCCATGGCTTTCGTCGCATCAAGCATTGCGTCCGTGATGATGTCTGCCAGCACCCCCTGCTTACCTGGCCCCGACCTAGGTAATTCCGTTTCC
>JAEURO010000004.1 GCA_016788345.1 Chthonomonadaceae bacterium | reverse complement strand
GGCCCTTTTTGGCGTGACCTGTGTGGGGCTTCCTCTGTATGAGTGGGCAGGCGAATACGGACTTATCCGTAGATTGAATGTTCGAGCTTAGAAATTTCCCTCCGACGGCAGCGAGCCTGTGAGCGAGACAGTATCATAGTGAGGCCACATGGACGTCATCGAGTCGCAACTAGACCTACAGAACGACGCGCACAAGACGAACCGCAGTGCCATGGACGAAGTCATGGCGAACTTCCGGGCAAATCTTGACAGAGTCATGCTTTGCGGCGGTGAAGACGCCGTGAAAAAACACAAATCACGAGGCAAACTGCTCGTGCGAGACAGGATTGACGGACTGCTGGATGAAGGGTCGCCATTTCTTGAAATGTCAATGTTTGCGGCCTGGAACATGTATAAAGGAGAAGCTCCGGCCGCAGGTGTCGTCACGGGAATAGGGCGTGTTTGTGGTCGCGAGACGATGATCGTCGCCAACGACGCCACAGTCAAGGGAGGCACATATTTTCCGCAGACCGTCAAAAAGCACTTGCGAGCCCAGGAAATCGCGCTCGAAAACCACTTGCCTTGCGTTTACCTCGTTGACTCAGGCGGCGCGTTCCTCCCGCTTCAAAGCGAAGTCTTTCCAGACCGAGACCACTTCGGAAGGATCTTTTATAACCAGGCTCAACTTTCTGCACGAAAGATTCCGCAAATCGCCGCTGTGATGGGGTCGTGCACGGCTGGTGGCGCCTACGTTCCGGCTATGTGCGATGAAACCGTGATCGTCCGGAACCAGGGCACAATTTTCCTCGGCGGCCCGCCTCTGGTCAAAGCAGCGACCGGCGAGGAAGTCACCGCCGAGGAGCTCGGTGGAGCGGAGGTGCACACGTCGATAAGTGGAGTGGCGGACCACATAGCGAACGACGACGCACACGCACTGCACATTGTCCGAAACATCATAGAGTCTCTCGGCCCGGGCTCGAAAGTTGTCCCTCCCACCTCGGTCGAACCTGAAGAACCAGCCTATCCGACGCAAGACTTGTATTCATTGATCCCAAGTGACTCGAAGACGCCAATGAAAATGCGGGAAGTCTTAGCAAGGATTCTAGACGGGTCTCGGTTCCAGGAATTCAAAGCCAACTATGGCAGGACGTTGCTGTGTGGTTTCGCTCGGATCTATGGTCATCAAGTCGGCGTCCTTGCCAACGATGGAATCCTTTTTAGTGAGAGCGCACTAAAAGGGGCACATTTCATCGAGCTTTGCTGCCAAAGGCGTGTGCCCCTGCTGTTTGTCCAAAACATCACCGGTTTCATGGTCGGCAAGAAGTATGAGAACGAGGGGATCGCGAAAAACGGCGCAAAACTCGTGACAGCTGTCTCAACGGCCAACGTCCCCAAGTTCACCGTGATTGTCGGAGGGTCATACGGTGCAGGAAACTATGGAATGTGCGGGCGGGCCTATCAGCCTCGCCAGCTCTGGATGTGGCCAAACGCAAAAATTTCTGTCATGGGCGGTGAACAAGCCGCAAACGTCCTTCTCACCGTACGGGAAGCTGGATCTCCAATGTCCGAAGCTGAACGGACTGAATTCAAGGCCCCGATACTCGCAAAATATGAGGAGGAGGCTTCGGCATATTACTCAAGCGCACGGCTATGGGACGACGGAGTCATTGATCCTGTAGATACTCGCCGGGTCATCGGGCTGGGCCTTGAAGCGGCCATGAACGCACCGGTCCTGGAGGCCGGATTCAGTCTCTATCGGATGTAGAAAACTAGTTTGCGTGGGCCCCTGTAGGGGAATTCTCTTGGATTTTCCGGTAAAACACCGTTCGAACCATGACTTCACGTGCTCTCATTTTGTCGCTGACTGCGGTCCTAGTCAGCCCAGCTTTCGGCCAAGGTGACGCGGACACCGTTGCAAAAATCATTGAAGAGGGCAAGTCCCGAAACCAGACTCGGTTGATCTTAGAGTCAATATGTGAGCAGTTTGGATCACGGCTGACTTCATCCAGCCACCTCGAAGCGGCACAACAATGGGCAATGGACAAATTCAAGTCGTGGGGTTGCGAAAACGTGCATTTAGAAAAGTGGGGCGAGTGGCAAGTCGGATTCGACCGAGGGCCATGGGGGCACGTGGGGCGAATGTCTTCGCCTTTCCAGCGTGAATTTCAGTTTACGACTCCGTCATGGACGCCTGGCACAAAGGGTTTGCAGAAGGGGCCCGCAGTGCTTGGCCCTGCGAACATAGAAGAATTTAACAAGAACAAGGCCAGCTACAAGGGTGCTTGGGTGCTGATGCCCTCGCTGGCTGGCGGAGGGCGACAAGGCGGCGCGCAATCCCCCGATGCCAAGGCTCGGGAGGAGCTTCAAAACGCTCTCCAGGGTGCTGGAATCAAGGGATTGGTTACCGGAACCCGTGGCGAGCTTGTCATCACGAGTGGAAACTACAACGTTACGTGGGACAAGCTACCGAAGACCCCAAGAGTGACGATCCGTAAGAGCGATTATGACGCTGTCACCGAAGCGTTGAAATCTGGCAAGCCAGTGAGGCTAGAATTCGACATCAAACAAGCATTTCGAAAGGGGCCCATCGCGATCAATAACGTCATCGCCGAGATTCCCGGTACCGACAAAAAAGATGAAGTGGTAATTGTTAGTGGACACTACGACAGCTGGGATGGGCCAGGTTCACAGGGTGCGCTGGACAATGGCACAGGATCTTCTGTGACAATGGAGTGCGCCAGGATCCTATGTACACTAGGAGTCAAGCCTCGACGAACCATCCGCTTCATCCTGTGGTCTGGTGAAGAACAGGGCCTGTTTGGATCAAGGGGCTATGTCAAGGATCACGCCGCTGAAATGGATAAGATCAGCTGTTGCTTGGTCGACGACGGCGGCACTAATTATTGGGGAGGGTTCGTCGGAATCGAGAGCCAACGATCCATGTTCGAGCCGACGATCACCGCCTTGAACGCTGCTTTTCCAGACTTACCCATGAAGTTTTCGGCACAAGCCCGCATGCCTCGTGGAGGGGGAAGCGACCACGCTAGTTTTAATGCTGTGGGCGTTCCAGGTTTCTTCACTATCGAAACCGGTGTCCATGACTACAATTACATCCATCACACTCAGCACGACAAACTGGCGTCGGCGATCAACATGTATATGGTCCAGTCCAGCACTGCGGCCGCAGTCACATGCTACAACCTCGCAAGTGCAGAAACGTTGATGCCGAGAGAACCTAAACAGTAAGACTTGAGCTGTGCAACGGTCTCGATGATGTATCAGTAGTACCTTATAAATGGTTCTCGTAGAATCAATCGGCAAAGACTTCTTTGACCCTAAGAAAGGGAAAATCTGTGCTGTCGAGGACATGAGTTTTGAGGCAAAGCCGGGCCAAACCTTTGGGCTGCTAGGCGTCAATGGCGCCGGAAAAACGACAATACTCCGAATGCTATCCACTCTTCTCAAACCGAGTAGGGGCAAAGCTATGATCAATTGCCTAGACGTGTCGGCGGACTCGCAGAAGGTTAGAGAGTCTATAGGCTTCCTATCCACGTCCACGGCGCTCTATAGCAGATTGACAGGGCTGGAATGTTTGGAATACTTTGGAAGCCTCTATGGATTAGACGGCAATAAGTTAAGATCTAGAATCAACTACGTTACAGAAACTCTCGATCTTGGTGATTATTACGGTCAGTTATGCGACAAAATGTCCACTGGACAGAAGCAAAGAATCAGCATTGCACGCGCCATCTTGCATGACCCGCCAGTGGTCTTCTTCGACGAACCTACCGCAGGGCTCGATGTCGTCACATCGCAAACTGTACTTGAGTTCATTGAATTGTCAAAGGCCCAAGGAAAAACTGTCGTGTTCAGCACTCACATTATGTCGGAAGCAGAAAGGATTTGCGATAACATTGCTATTGTTCACAAAGGGAAGCGCCTTGCCATGGGTTCCTTGCAAGAGATACTTGGCGCGACAGGATCATCGACCTTGGAATCAGCCTTTCTAAGTTTGGTTGGCTATCGTTCGGAGGTGGCTAACCAATGAGCCATTGGAGCTTAGTTTTCAAAAAAGAGATTAGAGAGATCTTTAGAGACAAACGGTTTAGGACTGGCGCTTTTGTGATGCCTGCATTCTTCGTTTTTATCTTTGTCATGATGTTCGGAACCATCACGTCCGGCGTGTCGAAGAAAAAAGAGCAGACGTTCGCAATTGTCGGAAGCACAATGGATCCGGAAATTGACACATTGGTCAAGTCGATTTCAAAAAGCATAGTTTTCGTTAAGTCTCAAGACGAGGGTCGGAAGCTCTTGCGCAGTGGGAAAGTTGCGTTGGTGCTGGAGTTTGAACCTCGAAAAGCAGGATCGGACAAGCAGTTTCAGCAAAAAGCGACAGCTATCTTTGACTCCGCTGCTCCAATGTCCGAGATATCCTTAAAAGTCATTGAGTCTGCCATTTCAGTCATCAATAGAGAAAGCATAATACAGAGGCTCAAATCTTTTGGCGTGCCTGAGTCACAAATGGAGCCCATCAAGTTTGAAAAAATAGAGGCTGAGGCTCCAAAGGGCCTTGGCGCTTCCGCGTTTTCATCTTTACTTCCTTATTTGATAGTACTTTGGACATTTTCCGGCGCAATGGTCATTGCTGCCGACATTGTCGCAGGAGAGAAAGAGCGGGGAACTCTTGAAACATTACTGCTGAGCCCGGCCACTAGGGGTGGCGTGGCAATTGGCAAGTTTTTGGCCCTGGCAGTCGTGAGCCTTATTAGCAGTTCGACAAGCCTATTGACACTCCTGTTGGTCGGGGCGACTGGGGTCGGAAACTCAAAGGCCCTGTTTCCAGAAGGGATCAATTTGTCTTTTCAGTCCGCGATAGCTTTGCTTGTTATTGTCGTGCCTCTGGCCCTCATGACTGCTGCAATCCTGCTTTGTTTGAGCGCACTTGCAAAAAGCGTTCGGGAGGCGCAGTCCTACTTGAATGTAGCTAACCTTGTTGTTATTTTGCCGGCAGTTTCTAGCACTGTCTTAGGGTTCACCGGGTTGGACAAGACTGCAGGTATCAAGTTCGTCCCCATCCTTGGAAGTTCTCTTTGTCTTAAGGAAGCCCTGTTAGAAAAATCTAACTGGGCAGGAATAGCGTCTGCGGCTGGAGTGTCGGTTGTCTTGGCAGTTATTGCATTGAAGATCGCTTTGATCCTCTTTAGCAGAGAAAAGATCTTGGCTCGGACTTAAGGGCCCTCTGCAAACCCGACTGGAACAAAGATGTTTTCGAAGGTTCTTACGGCAAAGCGGTCAGTCATTCCGCTCACATAATCGACTGCTCCTTGGATGCCATAAAACCCCGGCGGGAGCGCGTTGTCTTTACAGAAGTAGTTGAAAAGGGCCTGTACCAATTTCTTAGCTTGAAGGGTTTGAGGAAGAATCTCAGGATACTTGTGATAAACATTCTCAAAGAGCCACTCCTTTAACGAGTTTAGCGTGGCTAACATGCTTTCCGACATGAGGATTTTAGGTTTTTCAAGACTTTGCTCGACGATGTCCTGGACCATGGCTGAAATTCGTTGGCCATGTGTAGATCCCAGACTCTCAAACTGGTCAGGTATTTGCGTTACAAACCCGCCTCGTATTGCATCGTCGAGGTCATGGTTGAGGTAAGCAATCCGGTCTGATATTCGGACTGATGCAGCTTCCAAAGTGGTGCAGTGAGAAGATTCGTCAGCAGAAAAATCGGATCTTCCTTTACTGTGGCCACCGATTCCTTCAAGCGTTTCAAAGGTCAAGTTGCTTGGCGTCAAGACTGTCCAGACGCGCAAACTTTGCTCATGGTGACGAAAGCCCAAAGGAAAGTCCGGCTGCCGACGCTCGGAAGCGACATTATTCAGAGCTTCGTCGAGAGCCTCTTCTCCGACATGGCCAAATGGCGTGTGACCCACGTCATGCCCCAAGGCAATTGCCTCGGTCAAGTCCTCATTGAGCCTGAGTGCCCGGCTGATTGTCCGGGCAATTTGGGCCACTTCCAAGCTGTGGGTCATTCGAGTACGATAGTGGTCGCCTTGGGGAGATATGAAAACTTGAGTTTTGTACTTTAGCCTTCTAAACGGCTTTGAATGGAGAATCCGGTCGCGATCCCGCATGAAGCAAGTCCGCAGGCTATCAGGCTCTTCGTGCTCTTGTCGGCCCCTCGATTCTGCCGCCAATTGGGCATAGGGCGAGAGTCGGGATCGCTCTTCGTCCTCGATCCGCTGGCGAACGCTTGTCCCCATCTACAGGTTAGGACGCCCGACACAAGCTACCTGACTCATGTGTCTGGCCAATTCGGGTCCAAGTCACGTATACTGTGTGGTCGAGGAGTGGTGTCCGAGTGGTCGAAGGAGCACGACTGGAAATCGTGTATACGGCAACGTATCGTGGGTTCGAATCCCACCCACTCCGCCAGAGATCGTTGTGCACCCCGTTGTTGAAAATGTTTTAGCAGCGATCCTTAGCGGGGACGTGATTCGCCTCCCTAGGCCTTCGTCGTACCAGTTCCGAGGCGAGACTGCGCTACAAGCATTCGAGACCGAGCCCAACAAGTTTGGTGGTCAGATTGGGCCGTATTGGTTCCAGTTCGAGGGTGAAGACGACTTGCTCCACGTCTTTGTCTTACGGATCGACCGAGGACCATTGACGGCTGAAGAGGGCCAAAACGTCATGCGGCAATTGCTGCCCGAAGTCGCTCCCGGACTAGTCTGGCTAAAGCCAGGGACTCTGACTCAGCACTTCTATTTTGGACACGACATCCTAGTTGAGAGCCCCGGCAGTCCATAGCCTCCGACAGACTATACTTGTGGCATGTCATCGACGGACGTGAAGCGCATCGTGGCGACCGACTGCGGGTCGACAACGACCAAGGCCATTCTTATCGAGCAAAACGCGAAAGGTGAGTACCGCTTGGTCGCAAGAGGAGAAGCTCCAACGACCGTCGAAAAGCCATTTGAAGATGTCACGGTCGGAGTCCTGAACGCAATAACTGAGCTCGAAGAAATCACTGAGACCCATGTCCCCGAAGGATTTGAACCTGGTGGGCGCAAGTTGCTCAAGGATGGCCAGGTCTGGCGCCTCAGAAAAGAAGGAGCGATCAAAAGCGAGAGGTCTGGAGCCAATGACGCAAGCGACCTCTATGTGTCGACTTCGAGCGCGGGAGGCGGCCTCCAAATGATGGTGGCTGGCGTCGTCAAGGCTATGTCGGCAGAATCTGCCGAGCGTGCCGCACTGGGTGCTGGAGCGATCCTCATGGACACGCTTGCAGTCGATGACGGAAGAAAGGAATTCCAAAAGGTCGAGCGTCTACGCCAATTGAGGCCAGACATCATCCTCATGTCAGGCGGTACCGACGGGGGCACGAAGAGCCACCTCATCGAAATGGCAGAAGTTATCCATAGGGCCGACCCCAAGCCAAGGTTCGGAGATATGAAACTGCCAGTCATCTACGCTGGCAACAAAGATGCGAGCGCCGATGTGCAGACAGTTCTGGGCCAAACGATAGAGACGAAAGTCGTCGACAACATCCGCCCAACCCTGGAAAGCGAGAACCTCGATCCCGCACGGGATGAAATCCACGAGCTCTTTCTTGAGCACGTGATGCAACAAGCCCCAGGCTATAGCAAGCTTCTCGAATGGACAAGTGAGGAGGTCATGGCGACTCCAAACGCGGTCGGCAAATTGCTCGAAGAGTACGCGAAGAACGAGGGCATCAACGTTCTAGGCGTGGACATTGGTGGAGCGACAACGGACGTGTTTAGTGTGTTTTCAGGTACCTACAACCGTACTGTCAGCGCAAACCTAGGAATGTCTTACTCGATTTGCAATGTTTTGAAAGAGGCCGGAACAGCCAATATCGCCCGCTGGTTACCGTTCCAAATCGATGCATTTGAGGTTCGAAACCGACTCAGGAACAAAATGATCCGGCCCACTACGATTCCCCAGACGTATGAAGACCTGCTCATCGAGCAGGCGGTCTCTAGAGAAGCGCTCCGCCTCGCATTCGACCACCACAAGTCTTTGGCAAGATCGCTCAAGGGTACACAACAACAGCGCGACGTCGGGCAAATCTTTGACCAACAGTCGACCGGGCAAACGTTGATAGACCTCATGAAGCTTGACATGGTCATCGGATCTGGTGGGGTGCTGTCGCATGCGCCGAGCCGCGCCCAGTCAGCGCTGATGATGCTAGACGCCTACCAGCTCGAAGGGATCACAATGATGACCGTAGATTCGATTTTTATGATGCCGCACCTCGGCGTACTATCCGAGCATCTCTATGATGCGGCCAGGGAAGTTTTTGAGCGCGACTGCATCGTTAGAATTGGAACGAGCATTTGCCCAGTTGGTACTGGCAAAGATGGAGAGCCGTGCGTCACTGTGCAAGGCAATGGGCTCGATGTCAGTGTGCCGTTCGGCGCGTTGAAAGTCGTGCAGGTCGACACTGAAAAGACGACAGAAATCACCGTGACCCCAACAAAGAACTTCGATGTAGGGGCCGGAAAAGGCAAAGCCGTTGTGGTCAAGCGGTTTGACCATTCGAAAGGTAACCGGAACCAGACGACAAACCTGGTCGATGGGTTGGTCGGGCTCATCATTGACACCCGTGGCCGACCGATGGTCCTTCCATCGGACGACTCTGCCCGCATTGCAAAACTTCGAGAGTGGCTAGGGGCCCTTTCGTTACCGCTACCTTAAACCATGGCAAGGGCCTGGTCAAGATCGGCGACTAGGTCCTCTATGTCTTCGATTCCAACAGAGACACGGATGAGGCCGTCCGAGATCCCGACGCTATGGCGGACATCGGCTGGGACTGAGGCGTGGGTCATCGAGGCCGGATGGTTGACCAGCGACATGACACAGCCCAATGACTCTGCCAAAGTGAACAACTTAAAGGACTCGAGGACAGTCCGCGCTCCAGCGTCGCCTGCATTCACCTCGAACGACAGCATTGCTCCATAACCGGACATCTGCCGCTTTGCGATTTCATGCCCTGGGTGGTCGGCCAATCCCGGATAATAGACTCTGGACACCTTTGAATGCGATGCCAAATGATTCGCGATTTGCGCTGCATTTGAGCAATGCCGCTCCATGCGTAGGGGCAAGGTCTTGATTCCACGTAAGATCAGGTAGCAGTCCTGGGGGCCCGGAACAAGTCCACATGCGTTCTGAACAAACTTAAATCTGTTCCACAGACCCTCGTCGTCCATGATGAGTGAGCCGTTGACTACGTCGCCATGACCGTTGAGATACTTCGTCGTCGAATGCATGACAATGTTGGCACCCAACTCCAAGGGGCGTTGCAAGACTGGGGTGGCGAACGTATTATCGACTAAGACTAAGGCTCCAGCCGCTTTGGCCAACCGGCAGGCTTCTGCGATGTCTGTGACGTTGAGTAGAGGATTGGAAGGAGATTCCAGCCAGAGCAAGGTCGTCGGCGTTTGCAGCGCCTGCTCTAAACCGGATAAGTCTGTCGTATCCACGAAGTCAAACCGGATGCCCAGCTTGGCGTACACCTGTGTGAACAGCCGATATGCCCCGCCATAGAGGTCAGAACAAGCCAAAACCCGGTCTCCCGACTTGAGGGTGTTCATCACCGCAGCAATGGCAGCGAGCCCAGTTGAAAACGTCAATCCGAATCTCGCGCCTTCAACCGAGGCAAGCGTCTCCTCCAAGACCGTCCTTGTGGGGTTCTCTGACCGCCCATAGCTAAGTTTTCGGCCCAAATACTCGGTCGGACAACCCGGCGTTTCCTGGCCGAAAGTCGACGTCTGATAAATTGGAAACGTCACAGCTTTGCTGGCTTCGTCGATGTGTCCGGCCTGGTGAATGGCCCTCGTGCTGATCCCTAATCCCATCGAACCATTCTATCAGCCTGGGCGGAAGAGCTTCGGGAGCATGGGATAATGTGGTCGACGTGCCCATACGCAAAACATTTTTCCGGGACCTGGGGAACTAAGCGGAAGTGATAGCGATCCAACACCTGGAAATGGTTATGCCAGCACTCATAAAACCACGCAATCTTAAATCATTAGAGCGCCTGGATGACATCGATATGCAAATCTTGTCAATCCTTCAAGAAAGTGGACGAACGTCCAACGCAGACCTTGCTCGAAAAGTCAAGCTCTCACCACCTTCCGTTCTCCAACGGGTTCGAAAACTGGAAGAAAGCGGGTTGATCACTGATTATGTGGCGATTCTCAATGCGCAAATACTCGGCTTCGGACTTATGGTTCTAACGAAGATAACATTAGAGTCTCATCAAGAAAAGACCATCGAAAAATTTCGCGATAGTGTCACGAGATTACCGAACGTTCTTGAGGTCTTCCAAGTGAGCGGAGACTTCGACTTCTTATTAAAGATTAGAGCCGCCAATATGGCTGACTATGAACGGATCGTTCGAGAGTCGGTCAGCCCGCTTCCAGGTGTTGGACGGATCGAAAGCAATTTTGTTCTCGCAGTAGGTAAATCGACCGCGGCCCTGCCCATCTAGGTTAGGCGCCAATTCGTCTTAGCCCCCGGCCTTGGGGGCTTTGTTGCATCCAGGGCCGGCAGCCCCACCCTCGAAAGAGCCCCTGAGGTATCATGCCAGGTTCATCTAGGAGCACACCAATGGCAAAAGTTTGTCAAGTCAGCGGAAAAAGGGCGAACCACGCCAAACACATTCGGCACCGCCACTCGGGTCAGTGGAAGTTTAGGGCTCCGAAAAAGAACCGGATCCAAGGTGCGAACCTGCAGCGCGCAACGATCAATACGCCAAACGGCAAGGTTCGACTCGTGGTTTCAACCGACGTGCTCAAGAGCCAGGAGTTCGCAGCCGTGCTCTGTGGCCTCAAGCCAGTGCCGAAAGCCTGGTTGCAAAAGCCAGGTTACGGGCTCTAACTTTTCGCCGCTGCTGTGACATTGACCCGCCCTGGGTAGGTCTGCAAAGCGGCCTCAAGGCAGTCCATTGCCCGGTTCAGCTTGTCTTTTTCAAGCACATAAGCAATTCGAACTTGCCTTAATCCAAGCTCCGGACGGGAGTAAAACCCCGTGGCAGGTGACAGCATGACAGTCTCGCCGCGATGGTCGAACGATTCGAGGAGCCATCGACAAAATCGATCGGAATCATCGATAGGCAATTCGACCATCGCATAAAAGGCGCCATCGATCAGTGGGCAAACGACGCCTGACATGGCACGCAATCGAGACACCAAGAGGTCTCTGCGAGTGCGATACTCCTCTCGGACTTGGTCAAAATAGGACTTGGGAGCGTCAAGGGCTCCTAGGACACCTAACTGCTCCAAGAGAGGGGGCGCAAGCCGGGCCTGCGCATACTTCAGGGCGTTCTCGTTCACGGCTTTGTTCCTGGAAACTAGGAACCCGATCCGGGCCCCGCACAATGAAAAACGCTTTGAAACAGAATCGACCATGACGGCATGCTCGTCCAGTCCCTCCAATTGTAGGATTGAGAGAACTGGTGAAGACGTGTAGTTGAACTCTCGATAGACTTCGTCGGAAATCAGGAACAGGTTTCGCTCTAGGGCCAACTGCCTTAATCCATCGAGTTGCGCTGGGTCATAGATCGTGCCAGTTGGGTTGCCCGGATTATTGATAAGGATTGCTTTCGTACGCGGGGTCAGCTTGGCCCGGAACTCGCTGACCGCAGGGAGGGCAAACCCGTCTTCGATCCGCGTTTCCAACGGCATGATTTCTACTCCGGCAGACATGGCAAAACTCAAGTAGTTCGCATAGAAGGGCTCAGGCAAGATCACTTCGTCGCCTGGGTTTAAACAAGCCATCATGGCGAACGCCAAAGCCTCTGACCCTGCCGTGCACACCATGACCTGCGAAGCCTCTACTTCGATACCCATGTCCCGGTATCTGGCCGCCACCTTTTCCCGTAGGTCCGTCCGGCCCGCGGAATGTGTGTACTCCAGATACCTGAGACCAGTGTTTTGAACAGCGTCCCAAAACTCTCTCGGGCTTTCGACATCTGGCTGGCCGATGTTCAGGTGATAAATGACCGTCCCTCTACGAACAGCCTCCTCGGCAAAAGGCATGAGCCGTCGGATCGGTGAAGCTGGCATCTTGAGCGATCGCTCGGAGACTTTTGGCATTGGAACTAGCATACAGTATCGGTCTGAGAACGGTCGTGACTGACGCATGTCTCCTGCGCGAGCCATTCAGACTCCAATCTGGGCCGATTGAACCGAACATAACTAGGGAAGGCGGTATCCTCACAGATTCACCTACGTCATTTGGAGATAGAACACTTGGCCACAACAGAAGCCGACCAGCGGAAAACCAAACAAGAATCGTTCGAGCTTGGAGCGTTCAGTTCCAAGCTGTCAAAGTCTGATTTCCAAGAATTGCTTTTGCAGCTCTACTTGGCCCGCTACTTCGATGTCCGACTCATTAAAGAGAAAAAGCGTGGGCGGCTGACCGGGACCCTATATTCAAGCCACAACCAAGAGGCCATTATCGTCGGCTCGCTTTTTGGGCTCAAGCCGACTGATTGGATCAGCCCGATCCACCGCGATATGCCCGCCTTCTTTATGAAAGATTTTCGCGCTGGCTGGCGGAATCCAGACCGGATGGGAATGAGCGTTGGAACAGTCTGTGCCCAGGTGTGGGGCCGGGTCGACTCACCAGGCAGGGCGAGGGACAATTGGTCGCACATCGGGTCGTCGGCCAAGCGGATCATCCATTCCACTTCCATGTTGGCTGGAACAATCCCCGCCGCAGCGGGAGTTGTCTATGCCGACCGGCTCGATGGAGGCGACGCCGTTGTCCTCACCTACAATGGTGAAGGATCGACCGCCCAAGGAGTCTTCCATGAGGCAGTGAATTTCGCTGCTGTACATAAGTTGCCAGTCGTTACGATCATAGAGAACAACCAGTGGGCCTATGGCACTCCGACATACCTCGAATTCTCTATGGATGACTTCGCCCGCCGCGCAGATGGATACGGCATCCCGGGCTTGGTCGCTGACGGTCAAAATGTTCTCGATGTGTACGACAAGGTCATGGAGGCGGTCGCCTGGGCAAGATCAGGCAAGGGTCCATCTATTGTCGAGTGCAAGACTTTCCGGGCCTACGGCCACGGGGACCATGACGACGACCGAGCCGCCAAGTATCGGCCGAAAGAAGAGGTCGATGAGGGACGAGCCAGAGATCCTATTGCGGTCATGAAGCGAATCATGGTGGCCGAGGGGCACATGACTCAAAAGGAAGCCGCAAACTGGGTTGCAGAAGGAAAAGGCGCGTCCGAGGTGAGTAACGATGATTTTCCGCCAGAAGTCGTCCAGTATCTGAGCGAAGGCATAGAGTTTGCTGTGAACTCGCCCCTGCCAGAAGCTGAAGAGGGCGGCATGTGGGTGTATCGGGAGGATAATTGATGTCAGTAGCTGAACCGGGACTCAAAAAGAACTACCTCACGGGCCTCAAAGAGGCCATTTTCGAGGAGTTTGAATCCGATCCAAACGTCATTGCCATCGGTGAAGACATTGGGTTCTTAGGTGGTGCTTTTGGTGTCACCGAGGGGCTAAAGGAGAAGTTCGGCCCGGACCGGGTTATCGACGCGCCAATCAGCGAGGCCGCGATCGTAGGGGTCGCGTGCGGCATGTGCCTCAATGGCAAGAAAGCGATGGTCGAGATGCAGTTTATTGACTTCATTTCTACCGGTTTCGACCAGATTGTGAATATGACGGCGACCTACCACTACCGTACTGCTGGCGAAGTCGCGATCAACATGGTCATCCGTGGCCCAGCCGGGGGTTATGGGGGAGGCGCCCTCTATCACAGTCAGATGAACGAGGCATGGTTCGCAAACTCACCTGGACTAAAGATTGTGTGCCCATCAACTCCCGCCGACGCAAAAGGACTGCTAAAGGCCGCTTTCCGGGATCCCAACCCCGTGATGGTCTATGAAATGAAGGAGCTCTACCGGCAGAATAAGATTTCTGAAGTTCTAAAAGCCAACGACGAGGCCCTTGTCCCTCTCGGAAAAGGCGTAGTTCGACGCGAGGGAGAAGACGTCACGATCGTTACATATGGGAACAACGTTTACCACTGTCTCCAGGCCGCAGATAACTTGATGAGTGAAGGTTTTAGCGCTGAAGTTATTGATATCAGATCCTTGGTGCCTTTGGATGAAGACATTATTTTGGAATCGTTGAAGAAGACCAACCGTTTGGTCGTCGTCAACGAGGCTCCAATGACATGCGGATTTGCGGGTGAAATCGTGGCCCGAATGAGTGACAGGGCATTTGATCTCCTGGATGCCCCTCCGGTGCGCGTGACCAGGCTAGACACACCCGTTCCGTGGGTCAAGCCGCTCGAATCGTTTGTGCTCCCAAGCGTGAACAAAATCACAGAAGCGGCACTTCGCGTCTGCCGGTACTAAGGCTGGTTGACTACGCCTAGGAAAAGGGGAACTTTTGTCTCCTCTTCGAGGATCACAAAGGCGAAAGGCCTGTCGAAAACAATCTTTTTTGGAGCACTTGGCACCTCGCCACCTTTGACAACTGTTGCTGTACCGGCCGCCGCCTTAGTTCCATTCTCATCGACCTTGATCCATGTCCTGTGGATCATTAGACTTATTTTCGCTTCGGAAATTTCGGCATGCGACATCGGCTTAAAGTCTTCTCCTGCGTCAAACAGCGTGTCGCCGCACAATGACCGAATAGGGTCACGAATGTCCAGAGCACTTGATATGTTAAAGATTGGAAATTCAAAGCTGCATTTATCAGTGCTCTGTCGATCTAGCACAGCCTTCAAGGCAGGCGCAGAAAGTACAGTCATTGGCGGAGAACCGGCTTGTGGCAAAAGAAGGTTTAGACTAAGAGTCGAGTCCGCATAGGGGACCCGGACGCCCGTCCCCCCAGGGAAAGTAAAGGACTCTCCCAAGCGGTCTGATGAGACGAAAGGAGTCCTCCTCGCCCCGGAGATCCCGATGAAAACTCGGTCACTCTTACGAGTAAGTGGTTCGGGCCAAGTGCCGTCGAAAGTACACATGCTTACTAGTATTGTATAAGTACTCTTATCTAAACTATCAATTATCTTCGTGATTCGACCATTGCTTCGATATTTCGCCCAATCGTTGACCTGCTTCAGCGCGCCCTCGCCTGCCGAACCAAGTTTCTTGACTTGCGCCGCGTAGTGTTTCTCCATGTCGGCTTGATAGTTTTTCTTGAACTGGACGGGTATGACATTCCAGATCGAATTGGAAACTCTGACTTCTGCGCCAGGCTCGCTTGCTAAGAGGTCAAGAATGCGACTGTTGGCCAAGTTGAACTTGTCAACCCTGGCGTCCTTCCAAGACAAGCACTTTGCCAGGGCGTCAAAGGTGTTTCCTTGCGAACCGTTGGCCAACATGCACAACGCTAGATCGACGCTAAAGGTAGAGACACAGACGTTTTGTCCATCCGCGCCCAACTTCATTGCTGTGGCCAATTTGGACGCGAATGCAGACCGTTCCCTTAGATAGGCCCGGTCTTCAGCAGTCAATGCGGAAGTTGCTTTTGCAAGACCAAGGTTCCGTCGGGGCTCTACATAGGAATCGTGGGGAGCCATCATCTTGCACCCAGCCGAAATCAGAGCAAGACTTAAGGTTACTAGGCGGCGAACCATGGCATGAATATGGCCTAAACAGCCTTCTCGACCCAGGATAGTCAGACAGCTTCGCCCAAATAGGCCTCGATGACTTTAGGATCGCTCCGGATCGCTTCGGGCGACCCTTGGGCAATCTCTTCGCCATGGTCCAAGACCACAATGCGCTCACACAAACCCATGACGAACCTCATATCGTGTTCAATGAGCAACACTGTTTTTCCGAACTCGTCCCGGATGCGTCGGACTGTGGCTTGAAGGTCCTCTTTTTCCTGAGGGTTCATTCCCGCAGCCGGTTCGTCGAGCAATATGAGGTCAGGTTTGGTCGCCATCGCCCGGGCGATTTCCAACCTCCTCTGCTTGCCATAGGGCAGGTCAGCCGAACGGCTCCCCGCCATATCGGCCAAGTCCATGACTTCCAATAAGTCCATAGCATCTTTCTTCAGCGATTCCGTCTCATTGATCGCAGGAGGAAGGTAGGTGTATGCCCCATAGACGCTGGTCTTGTGCCGAAGGTAAGCCCCTACTACGACGTTTTCTAACACAGAGAGGGCAGGGAAGAGCCGGATGTTTTGAAATGTGCGACAGATCCCCATTTCCGCTATCTTGGCAGGAGCCAAGCCTCCGACTTCCTTTCCATTGAATTTGATGCTTCCAGAAGTTGGCTTATAGACTCCAGTAATGAGATTGAAACATGTGGTTTTCCCTGCACCGTTCGGCCCGATGAGGCCAAACAAGTCGCCCTTATAGAGGTCAAAAGTGACGCTGTTGACAGCAATGAGTCCACCAAACTGTATGGTCGCCTTGTCCAGCGACAAGACAACGGGTTTCTCGCTCATGCGTTAGCCTCGCTTGGTCTTCGGCCGAAAAGCTTGGAAACCCAAGCCCAACTGAACTCGTGGTGCGCCAGGATGCCTTGGGGCCGAAGGAGCATCAAGATGATCAATGTGGCTGAAAATATCACCATTCTGAGCGCTGCCGCCTCGAATGACAACTTGGCAAGCTGTGGCACTCCTTTCAGCAAGGCAGCAAGGAGGAATTGAACGGCCACACCGGCACCGACGGCTCCAACATAGAGGCCCAGCTTCTTTCCTTTGTCACCGTAGAACCTGTCCTGGATCAGCTTCACCAGAGCAACTGCGACGATGACAGCCAACATGGTCGCGACAAGAGAAGGGCCAGGGATTTGGATGGCCACCTTTGTCACAGGGTCTTGAAGTGTCCGCAACCATTCAGGAATGGCAAAAAGCGCTACGGCAGCCAAGACGGAGCCGGTGATCGAGCCCGTGCCGCCGAGGACCACCATTGTCAGAATGATGAAGGACACGTCCATTTTGAACGTGTCCGGCGAAATGAACGTGTCATAAAGGGCAAAGAGCGCACCGGCTGCGCCTGCAAACGCTGAACCGATCACGAACGATGTGACCTTAGTTTTGGGAACGTTCACCCCCATCGCTGAGCTGGCCACTTCGTCCTCGCGGACTGCCAAAAATGGAAGGCCGTGCGCAGTTCGCAAGAGGTTCCGGCATACCGCAATACAGACCATTGCCAAAGTCCAAACGATCCAGATGGCTTTTGGTGGCGAACCGAAGGGCTTGACATTCATCCCATAGGCCCCTCCAAGCGGGGCGATGTTCTGCACGACGATCCGCAAGATCTCCCCAAACCCAAGCGTGACAATGGCCAAGTAATCACCGCGCAACCGAAGGCTAGGCAGTCCGACAACGAAGCCAGAGATTCCAGCCATAAAGGCTCCGAAAACCATCATGACTACGAGCCAAAGCTGCGGGCCCAAACTCTGCTGCGCGTAAAACTGGTTCGAAACGAATCCAGCAGAGTAAGCACCGACCATATAGAAGGCGGCGTGGCCGATAGAAAATTGGCCTGTAATCCCGTTGATCAGGTTAAGACTGACTGCCAGGGTTATGAAGAGACCAGCCAAGACAACAAGACGATAGATGTTGGGGAGGCCGGCTGAGACCATCGTTTCCAAGCCGAAGGCAAAGCCCAGCCCAGCAAGAATCGAGACTCCCCTGACGCCCCAAAACTTCATACCTTTTCCACCTTAGATGATCCCAAAAGGCCGCCAGGCCTAAAGAGAAGCACGGCAATCAGAACGACGAATGCGACAGCGTCTTTATATCCGCTAAGTCCCGGGACAACACCATCTAGCCAGACCACCAGCGTCTCGACGATCCCCATCAGAATTCCGCCAAGCACAGCACCAGGGATGTTGCCGATTCCCCCTAAGACGGCTGCGACGAACGCCTTGACGCCAGGAGTGACGCCTAGGAACGGCGTCAGTGGTGTTCTCAGTACTGTCGCATACATCATCGCGCCCGCCCCAGCGAGTGCTGACCCAATGACAAACGTGATCGTGATGATCCGGCCAACGTTGACTCCCATGAGGGCGGCAGAATCAAAGTCGTGAGCCACGGCACGCATGGCTCGGCCCGTCTTCGTCTTTTGCACGATGAACCATAGTAAGGCCATCAAAACTAGAGTTGTCAGGAGCATCCCGAGTTGGCCATAAGGGACAGTGAGTCCGGTGGACTTAGATGCGACCTGTGTCTCAAGGTTGGAGGCCGCGTTCTTAGCGGCTTGAGTTTCCTGACGCATGGATTCGAGCGAGGTGGGATCGCCTTTGGCTTTGGCCGCCTCATAAGCTTTGTCCATTTGGTCAGCCTTGGCCCTTGCGTCCTTGGCTTGGACCACTAAGTCTTGCGGCGGCGGTGCAAGCGTGACCGTCACCTTTTCGTTCCGATAGGGGTTGACTTGCTCGCTGATTGCCGGGGGTGGAGACTGGGGTAGGAACAAGCCGCCGGCATATTGAATGAACAGCGAGACCCCAATGGCAGTGATTAATGAGGCGATCCGAGGCTGGTTCCGCATCGGCCGATACGCCAGGAATTCAATGGCCATGCCGATGAGTCCGCATACGACCATACTGACAACCAACATCAAGACAAGATTGATCCACGAGGACGGCTTGTCTTGGCCGGCTAATGCCTCGGGCGAAAACCCGAGCGACCATGAAGTGAAGAGCGCGGCATAAGATCCGAGCATAAAGACCTCGCCATGGGCAAAGTTGATGAGCCGCAAGACTCCATAGACCATCGTGTAGCCTAGTGCGATCAGGGCGTAAACCGAGCCCAAGAGGAGGCCGTTCACTAACTGTTGTGGCAGGATCGAAAAATCGAGTCCTGCCACAAGGTTCAGTGTGTCATGAAGCAATTACTTTGCAAGTTCCTCGGGTTCGTACGCCTTTTCAAATGTTGTCCCGTTGGCGGTGACCTTGACAACAAGGGCCCGCTTGGCAGGGTTGCCCTTCATGCCTTTAAGAGTGACCTTACCGCTGACACCTGCAAAGTCGCTCGTGTCTTCCAAAGCCGCACTGATGTCCTTGGATTTCTTACCGCCCTTGTCCATTGCGCGCTTGATCGCGTCGCACAGGAGCTTGGCAGCGTCATAGCCCAGTGCCCCCATCGTCGTGCCAGGCACTCCACTATATTTCGCTTTCCAATCGGCCAAGAACTTTTGAACCTCTGGCCGCTTCTCTTCGTTGTTGTAGTGGTTGCAGAAGAACCCACCCACGATGGCCTGGCCACCCGAGGTCTGCAACTGGGCGCTGTCCCATCCGTCGCCACCGAGGACGGGCATGTTGAGTCCCGCAGCCCGCATTTGACTGACGATCGGGCCGACCTCTGTGAAGTATCCGCTCAAAAACACTCCGTCAGGGCTTTTGGACTTCATGTTTGAGATATAGCTTGAAAACTGCGTTTCCTTGGACTGGTATTTCTGTTCGTCGACAATCTTGCCGCCATAGCCTTCGAAGGCTTTTCGGAACGAGTCACTAAGGCCAACCGAATAAGGCTGCTTGTTGTCCGTCATGATCGCTACGTTGCGAAGGCTCAGGTAGTCGTAGGCGAACTTCGCCATGACCGGGCCCTGAAAGTCGTCCGTGTAGCAAACGCGGAAGAAGTTCGAACCAATGTCCGATATGTCCGTCCTTGTCGCACCGACGGCAACAATCGGCAATCCAGCGTCAAAGGCCACGTTGGCCATCTGTTGCGTGATGCCACTGGCCACTTCGCCAAGGATTCCAACACATCCGTCGGTCACCAGCTTAGAGGCAGCGTTCTTACCTGCGACAGGATCGCTGTTACTGTCTTCAGTCAAGAGAAGAACTTTTTTCCCGTTGATCCCGCCCGCGGCATTAATCTCGTCGACAGCCATGTTGGCGCCCTTCACGCAGTCGTCACCCCACGGCTTCAAGTCGCCATTTTGGCTGGCGACAAGTCCGATCTTGATGGGTTCCCCAATGTCAGAGCCATCTTTTGCTGGGTCTTTGCGGCCCGAACCCGTCGTGCCCCCGCTGCCTGCAGTTTCTCCGCCTGCCGTCGAATTTGAGCCGGTCGTACCAGTTGTTCCAGCGGTACTGCCGCTGGCTCCGCTGTCTTTACAACCGTAAGCGCCGAGGACGATTGAAGTCGCCAGGGCAAAAAAGCTTGCTATATTAATTGTTTTGCGCATCACCACTGTTGCACCTCGAACAGGCCGAGACGGCCCTGATCAAAAGTGTTCGGAGTATACGCGATATGCAAGCCTAGAGGTCTATGTCAGGACACACTCGGGACTCGAGAAATGTTTGTCTTGCCCCGGACGTTGTAATCTGCAGGGCAAGTCCATGGTCATAGGAATACTTTTTGCAATTGCAGGCACGGGCCATTCAAGCCTGCAAGAGGTGCCGTTCACGATCGGTGAGGACGCGATCATCATTAATGTCGAAGTCAACGGTAAGCCGGCCTCGCTCATGTTCGACACTGGTTTTGCCGGGGCTGTTGTCTTAGGCGATCAGCTGGACATTGGCAAACCGACAGGGACGATCTCGCTCCAAGACTTTGTCGGAGCGTTCCAAGTGAAGACCGTCCCAATCAAAACGATGAAAATTGGTGACCGTATGGTCAAGGTCACGGGCTTGGAGGCTGTCCAACAGCCGTCTGAGCACTACTCTCTGGCGTATGGTGTCCACTGTGATGGGATCCTTGGTCTGGAGCCGTTCAAAGATGGCCCGTTTCAAATAAATTTTGAGAAGAAAAAAATTATCTTCCTCGACCCTTCTCTTGATCTGACCCAAACCACGCCAGACAACACTCGGTCATTTTTGGCAAAGCTCCTTCCGCTAGGGCACAACTCGATGGAGTTGAGCGTGCAAGGCCCGAAAGGAGAAAAGCTTGTCATGGCCTTAGACACTGGCAACTCAGGATACGCTACGACCCATCGTGATGTGCTTGAACGCGAAAAATTCTGGCCCGAAGGCAAGAAGGCTGCTTTCATGACACAGTCTGTCGTGGCTTCTGGCCCAGTTGACACGTTCTATGTGGCGATGCCCGATCTCAAAATCTTTGGTATCCCTGTCGAAAAACCGGTCTTTTCGGTCATCGACCTTCCAAGTAGCGCGGCAGACCATGATGGGACAATAGGGTTCAGGTTCCTTCGTAACTTCAACCTGACCATCGACCTGGCCCACAGGCGCGTGCTGTTTGAAAACTACACGGGGACGCGCAATGACGAGGAGCCCGGGGCGATTGGTGTCCTCGCGTTCAAGGATCCCAGGAGAAAGAGGATGAGGATCTATTCGGTCATGCCGGATGGCCCTGCCGACAAAGCCGGGGTCAAGCGGGGAGATGACCTCTTGAGCGTGGATGGCCTGGATGTGGATCACATGAGCTATCGTGCCGTGAGATCGCTTCTGGAAGGGAAGGTTGGCTCAAAGGTCAAGCTCGACTTGTCTCGAGAGGGTCAGCTGATCCGACACGAGATTGAACGAATACAACTGGTCAACGATCCGACGAAGAAGTAGATGGATCGATGAGCATTGCGAACCTTGCGACCACGTCGTCGAGCATGTCCCTCGTCAGCTTGCCGGTGAAAGTGTTCTGTTGGCTGGGATGGTAAGACCCTAGCAAGGTCTGCCCTGAGTCAGCGACCGTTTCGCATCCATGCCCGAACTTGGGCTTCGGCCTCACCCTAAAGTGGGACAGGGCCGATGTCCAAGCCAATGAACCCAGACATAGGACCGCTCGGAACTGATTGTTCGCAAGCAGGCTTGCCAAATATGGGGCGCAGTTCTCGATTTCCTCTCGGGTCGGTTTGTTGTCTGGCGGGGCGCAGTGGCATGTGGCCGTGATCAAGACGTTACTCAACGTCAGGCCATTGGTCATGTCTCTGCTGTCAGGTGTGTTCGCCAAGCCAGCAGAATGCAGCGCAGCGTAGAGCCAGTCCCCGCTCCGGTCGCCTGAGAACATGCGGCCAGTTCTGTTGGCACCATGTGCAGCCGGAGCGAGCCCAAGAATCAGACCTTTTCCCAAAGGGTCTCCGAAATTTGGCACAGGGAGACCCCAGTAATCCTCGTCCAAGAACTCTCTCTTCTTACTTTTGGCGACATTAAGACACCACTCGCGCAACCTCGGGCAACGGTCGCACGATACAATTTGTCCATTAAGCACGTCGAGATATTCTGACAACGCACGGGAGCATACAGGGATGCCAGTTTACGAGTACGAGCACATATGGGACGATTGCGAGCTCTGCGACTATAGATTTGGGGTCGTCCAGGCTGTAGACGAGGCGCCCCTGGAGTTCTGTCCATCGTGCGGTCTGAACGTCCGACGAGTCGTCAGCCAGATTTCTGTTGTCAAGTCGTACACATTTGACGCAGACAAAGCAGCAAAAAAAGGGTTCACCACCTGGAAGAAGTCAGGAATCGGAACTTGGGAAAAGATCGCAGGTTCCGGCGTCGATATGATCGTCGGCGACCCAGATTCTGTCAAAGAGTGACCAACTCGGTACCCAGTGACTCTTCGTACCCTGCCATGACGTTCAGCGCGTGAACTACTTGAGCCGCGCCACACTTGCCGTTCTTGTCGGCGATAACTTGGATCGTCAACAGAGATTTGTCGCCGTCCGAGGTTTGTTTGAGCGTATAGACGGCCTTGGCCTTACCAAGGACGAGTTCAGGCTTCAAGGGCCCAATTGAACGTTCCACAAAGAAAGAGCGGCCAAAAGCTTCATCGTACAGTCCAGAGACTGGGCCGTCTTCAAGGTTCCAGGAAACGACAGCCATCGCTAGGCCCATGTAGAGGCCCTCGACAGTCGTCGTCTCATAGCGCACGTCGACAGCGTCCGGGCCAAAGAGGGCATCCCACTCGCGGCTTTCTGCTTCCGGTGCATGAAGGACGAGAATCGGTTGCTCGGCTACAATGCCTGCCCAAAACAATGGGGCGAGCGCTAGTGCCCCTAATGTGCCTGCAGGTGATGGCACTGAAAACGTGTCGGCGCAGACGAGCGGGTTGTTGTCGGTCGTTTCGACAAGTCCGTAGAGCATGCCGGGCTCCCCAATGAGTATTCTTCGTTCCCAGTCCCCCTGCCAAAATGTCAATCCCTCGCCACACGCCAGGTCTGACGAAGACACTCTGGGGTGAGAAGTCAGCATCGCAGCCAAAATAGGATCACAAGGAAGGCAAACCGAGACCAGGTTCAAATCAAGCCCCGCTTGGTTTTGCCGACACAACTTCCAACTCGTAGATCAAGACTGCATTGGCAGGGATGACGCCTTCTCCAAATCCTCCGTAGCCGGCGTTCGGGTTCAACGTCAGTATCCTCTTTCCACCCACCTTCATGCCCTCCATGCCCCGCTCGATTCCAGTTATGACCTCGGTTTTTCCCATCTGAAATGTGACAGGGGCCTTTCGCAAATATGTGCTGTCAAACAGTCGGCCATTCACAAATTTGCCCACATAGTTAACAACCACCTTGTCCTTCGGCCCAATCACAGGCCCTGTGCCAATGCGGACGTCTTCCACATAAACATCGTTCTCTTCGCCCTTTTTGACAAGGTAAAGCAACTTGATTTCGAAGATCAAGTCTGAATATGGCGGTATGCCCTCTGACCCGCTGGCCCCATAAGCCAGCATATAAGGGACCTTGATTTTCCTGACACCGCCCACCTTCATGCCCCTGACTCCGTCCACCATGCCCTGGACCACCGTCGAAGTCGGAGCAATCTGAAAGGCAAGTGGCGTCTTGTTCTTCTCGGATCGTTCGGGGTCATTGGTGTCAAATTGCACGCCAGACTTGGCGAATGTGCCGACATATTGCAGGTGGGCCGTGTCGCCTTCCTCCGCTGCCGCTCCGGACCCGACCTTTATGTCCTCGGTCAAAAGCTTTTTGAACATTGACTCCGGCTCTTTAGCGCTTTCTTGGGTATGACAACCCGCAAGAAGCCCGAAGCCCAGACCGATCCACAACTTACGCCGCATTGAATGAAATCTTACTCCGGTATCCTGTCTGGTTCATGGGGTCTAAGTCCGCAAATGACAAAGTAAAGCGCGGGCCAGCGACGATCCAAAACCGAAAAGCTTCTTTCGACTATGAGTTTGTCGACACATACGAGGCTGGGATTGCGCTGGTCGGAACGGAGGTGAAGTCAATTTATCTCGGAAGGGCTAACCTTGTCGACGCCTACTGCTTAGTCAAGGATGGAGAAATGTGGATCCACTCCATGGATGTAGAGCCTTACGATAAGTCTTCGCACTTCGGTCACGACAGAAGGCGTGACCGAAAGCTACTTCTTCATCGAAAAGAAATAGACCTAATCAAGAGGAAGTCGCAAGAGAAGGGGCTGACAATCATTCCAGTCCGCGTCTACTTCAACGAAAAGGGCAGGGTCAAGGTCGCGATCGCGCTTGCCAGGGGCAAAAGGCAATACGACAAAAGGGAATCGATCAAAAAGAAAGAGACTAGGCGCGAACTTCAGCGTGGCGAGTGACTGAAGTCCGCTTGTCTGTCGGACTACTTCGCTTGGTACGGCTGGGCGCTAAGTTGCTGCCCAGTTACCCTCAAACACAGTGACTGCCGGCCCGGTCATGTTGACCCGGCCCGTCGCCAAGTAGTCAATGTGCAAGGAACCCCCTGGCAAATGTACATGCACCGTGCGGTCAGTCTTGCCGTTCATGAAACTGGCGACGCCGCAAGCACATGCGCCTGTCCCGCACGCAAGAGTCACGCCTGCACCGCGCTCCCATGTGCGCATTTTGATTTCCGTTGGAGATAAGACCTGCACAAAGTGCGCGTTGATTCGGTTTGGAAAGAGTTCGTGACGCTCAATGAGCGGTCCGTACTTTTCGAGCGGAACTGCGTCGACGTCTTCCCAGAAGAAGACGATGTGAGGATTGCCCATCGAAACGGCAGTGCCCAAAAGCTCGACTGACGGACCTTCACCTAGTTCAAGGGTTAGGGGCTCGTTGATCATCTTTGACCCGGGGACGCCTGTGACACCGATCTCACCCCGAGTCAGTCTTGCTGGGCCCATGTCGACGCGGACCTGGTCGCCCATGATGTCCAGGCAGAGTCGGCCCGCGCCAGTCTCCACTGGGATGCTCGTCTCGTTTGTCAGTCCTTCTTGATGCAGAAACTTCGCGAAACAGCGAACGCCATTTCCGCACATTTCGCTCTCCGACCCGTCAGGGTTCCACATGCGCATCGAAAACTGCTCACGCTCACCTGGAAACGCCACAATGAGCCCATCGCTACCGATGCCAAACCGACGGTCGCATACAGCTCTCGAGGTGTCCGGCCAATCGTGGCCAGACTCCTTGAATCCGTTGACCATCACGAAATCGTTTCCAATCCCGTGCATTTTCGTAAACTTCATGCGTCTTCGTCGTGAGAGTGCTCGAATTCATGGTCGCCTTTCTTCTCCCCGATTTGCCGTGAAGGGACGACGCTGGTGATCGCGTGTTTGTAAACCAACTGGGTCGGCTTGCCCGGTGAGTCCAAAAGGACGGTGAACGCGTCAAACCCTCGGACTGCGCCTCGAAGCTGTACGCCGCCCATCAAATAGATCGTGACGCTGATGCCCTCCTTCCGTACCTGGTTAAGAAACATGTCTTGGAGGTTGATTGATTTTCCCATTTTATTATTTTTCTCCTCGACTCTTGACAGCGGCCAAGATCTTCTCGACCGCCGTCGCAATGTCAGATTCAGTTGTGGCCGAAAGTCCGACCAACGAAGGCTCCGATCGGAGCCAAGCCCTCTGCCTTTTGGCGTACTGGCGCGTACGAAGACAAATGTTGCGTTTGGCCTCTTCGGCGTCCGGTTCTCCTAAAAGATAGCGAACCACGGATTGATACCCTATTGCCCGGAATCCAGGTGCATGGCTTGGGACGCCTGTCGATAAAAGAAATGACACTTCTTCTGGCCAACCCTTTGCCCACATCTCTTCAGTCCGACGCTCAATACGGCTATTGAGCACCATCGGATCGGCCAAAAGTCCGAACTTGAATCGGCGAAAAGGCGGCAGGTTGACTTTGATCCGGGTGTCCCCGGTCAAGAGTCTCTCTAGGGCTCTGCGCACTCGCACAGGATTCGAAAGGTCGACTAGTGTTTCTGGATCTAGTTCGAGCAACCGATCGACTAAGTCTTGAAGCGGGACGTCTTGCAGGCTCACTCGCAGGTCGGCCGATGGCGCCGCCGCCATGTCGTTATATTCCTCGAACAGTGCACGGATATAGAGTCCAGTGCCGCCTACCACGACAACAGACCGGCCTTCAAGAAAAGTCTCCTGGAGGATCGGAAGCACTCGGCTGACCCAATTCCCCACACCGAACCCTTCGGACGGATCAATGACGTCGATCAAGTCATAGCGGGCGGGGTCGCTTGGCTTGTTCGTACCGATGTTAAGCCCCTTATACACCTGAAAGGCGTCAGCATTGATAAGCCTGGCGTCCAACCGCTCGGCGACCGACTCGGCCACATCGCTTTTGCCGCTAGCTGTCGGGCCCATGACCGCGATCAGGGCGGGGTTACTTGACTGGCTTGACGCCAAAATTCTTGTTCTTTGTGTTTGTTGCGTCGATCTCGTTCTTGTAGACGCGATCCTTGATCTTCTTTTCTTTTTGATAGAGTCCCGTCACGCTAACCTTGTCGCCATCCTTGATTCTGGTCGTCAGCTTGCCTTGGAAAAAAACGTTGACCTTGCCCTTTCGGTCAGTCAGCACAAAGATAGTGTAGGGACGTTTCGATGTTTTGGCGACTTTTTCCTTGAATTCGCTGACCTTTCCAACGACCGTGACCGCCTTCTTGTCAAATTTCGGCAGGTCGGCAGATACGACCGGCTTGACCGCTTGGAACCCCAGGACGAGGGTCGCTAACAGAGTAACCATATTCTAAAGGATACTGGACTCTGGACGACAGTCTGAGGACGGCACACCGCTTCAAAAGCTGATGAGGGCACAAATTGGGTAGCCCAACAGGTTTTTGCGTCCTTCAAGAAATGTGAGTTCCACCATAAACCCAAACCCACACACTTGGCCATTGAGTCGCGAGACCAAACGTGCTGCTGCCGCAGCCGTGCCTCCCGTCGCGAGGAGGTCGTCGATGATGTATGCCCTTTGTCCAGGCGAGACGGCATCGGTATGCATTTCTATCGTGTTAGTCCCATATTCGAGTGCATATTCTTCGGTGATCCGGTCGTAAGGGAGTTTGCCAAGCTTCCGAGTCATCGCAAATGGGAGCCCCGCTTGCAGAGCCACGGGAACTCCGAAGACAAACCCCCGGCTCTCAATGCCCACAATGACTTCGGCACCCTTAGCCTGGGCGTCCGCTGTAATCAGTTCGATCACCTCCTGCATGGCGGCAGGGCTCTGCAACACCGGCGCGACGTCCTTGAACAGGATCCCCTCTTTGGGAAAATCAGGGACGTCACGGATCAAGTCTTCGGCAAGAAGTCTGTGTGAGGTTTCTATTGTTTCCATTTGAGTCATTTGAACGCCTTGGAGACGGCGTCTAGCTCGGCCCCGAGGACTTTCATGGAAATCTTGTCGAGGGCTTCACGTGGTCCAGTAAAGTGGAACGTCTGGCTCAGATGCGTGTGCGAGGCCCAAGGTGAAAGGAACATGGCTGGCGACGAAGTTTCCAATTCATAAAAGGGCCCAAGAGGTTTGGCACCCGGCTTTGGTGGCCCGTCGTTGTAGCTGTTCGTGACATCGCCACCAAACGGCTTGTCTTGGAGCTCCCACATTGAATTGACATATGATGTCGCTTCGGGATTGAAGGTGAACTTAACAATCGTCAGCAGGTTGCGAGAGGCGTCGTAGCTGCCGACGACGTCTTTGGCACGAGAAGGAGGCAGTCCAATTTTCGTGCGCATCTTGCCGTCACCTGAAAAGAGGACCAACCCGTCACTGACCTTCAGCCTTTCTGCTGGCACCTTTCCAAAGTAGGTGTCATTGACAACTCTCCCGTCGCCGGATGTGTTGTAGGGCAGGATGACCGTCGTTGTGGGACTTGGTTTGAACATACCGAGGATCCAGATCGACAAGGCGCCGTCCATTTCTGTCCATGCGGCTTTGCCAATGTTTGTGACGGTGTTTCGGGTCTCATAGCCAACCATCTGGACGCCACCCATATCGGGAACACCGAGAAGGCCCGTGGCCTTTACACGGCCAATAAGTGCCACCGTCCTATCAACCTTCACGTCGAACGGAGTTCCGCTGTTGTTCACCAGTCGAAACTGGTGCATGCATGTCACGCTCGAATCAGACCGCTGGACGACTTTGTAAGCATCGGTGTCGATGGGGGCAGGTGTCTGCCAATGTTCAAGGTCGAAAGGGGCAAAGTCCTTGAAGAAGATGGAAAACTGTCCGCCTTCTGGGCCGAGCCAAAACCGGTCTTCTCCACCATAAACATTGATATGCTTTTGAACCTTGCCGCTGGAAATCAGCTTGTAATTGATCCACCCAAAACCTTCACCGGATTTCACCGAAGTCGTGCTCGTCATGACGCGGCATTGATATGCGGGCACAACTGCGACGGCGGCACCAACTTCGCCTTTCAAGACTATCGCGTTCGTGTGCTTCTTCAAAAAGGCCACGTCTTCTGCAAACGTCATGTTTTTTTCATTTGCGGCCATGACTGCCGCCAAACTCAAAACTACAACCATCGGACATCCTGTTCCAAGCGACTTTTACCCGAATTCGACGATGGAATGTGAAAGCCCAAGTGTAAACTGAAGCGACGATGATAGCGGCTTTCGCGTTGACGACTGCTTCCTTGACCGTGTTTGCTGCCGCATCGCTGAAAGACGCGTTTGAATCCGTCGCAGATGCCTTCGAAAGCCGCGAACCTGGTGTGAAAGTTGTTTTTAGCTTTGCCGGGTCACAAACCCTGGCGGCGCAAGTGAAAAACGGAGCCAGGGCCGATGTGCTCGCAACTGCCTCAATGAAGACAATGTCAGTTGCCAGCCCATACACCGCAGTCCCGACCTTGTTCGCGACGAACAAGCTGACACTGGTTTTGGCGAAGGGCAGGAAGGGTGTCAGCACTGTCCGGGAGTTGTCGAAAGTGACGAAAATTGTGTTGGCAGGGGAATCCGTACCTGCAGGGGAGTACGCAGATGAGTTCCTTGCTAAGGCTGCAAAGGCCTATGGGAATTTTTGGTTGAACAAGGTGCGAGGCCACATTGTGTCCCGGGAACCTGACGTACGATCAGTGCTTGCCAAAGTCGCGCTAGGTGAGGCCGACGCTGGTGTGGTGTATCAGACGGACGCCTGGTCAGCGCGGACGAGGGTCAAGGAAGTGTTGATCCCTGACAGATTTAACGTTGTGGCGGACTACCCCGTAGCCGTGGTTTTGGACTCTCGAAACAAACCGGTTGCAAAACGCTTTATTTCTTTTCTCGTGTCGAGCAGCGGGCGCCAGGTGCTTTCCCGCTTTGGCTTCGGATCTTCGCGGGCCCGGAGAAAATGAAGCGCAGAGACTGGCAAAGTTCGTTGGTCGGTTTCGTAGTGGGGAGCCCGTTGCTGGTATTGGTCGCTACAGCACTCTTTGCACTTGTTGTGTCCACGCCGATCGACCTCGTAGTCCAAAAGCTCAGGGAGCAAGACACTTGGGAAGCCCTATGCCTGAGCCTGCGTACGACAGTCCTTTCCACATTCATTGTGGGAGTCCTTGGACTCTTTCTCGCTTATGGAGTGAGCAGATGCAGGCCCTTGTTTGCGACCGTTTGGGAAACGGTTCTCACGTTGCCCGCAGTGATGCCGCCATCAGTGATCGGTTTGTCGCTGTTGCTTGCATTCGGGCGCCGTGGTGTTCTTGGCCCTTGGTTAGAGGCACAGGGAGTCACGTTGGCGTTCACAACCGCAGCAGTAGTCGTGTCGCAAGTGTTTGTTTCGTGCCCGTTTTTCTTTCGCGAAGCGTTGTCTGCATTCAGGTCGATGCGGCCAGACTTAATGGAAGCGGCTAAGCTAGATGGAGCGACCACTTGGATGACGGTTCGAAAAGTATCGCTCCCATTAGCAGCCCCGTTTGTCATTGCAGGGTTGGGACTGGCATGGGCGAGGGCCCTCGGAGAGTTCGGTGCGACCATCTTGTTCGCTGGAAACCTGAAAGGCGTGACTCAGACTATGCCGCTGGCGGTTTATGTGGGGTTTGAATCGGACATGGATCAGGCGAAGGCCCTTGCGATCGTCCTTCTTGTGACGGCCGTGGTCGTGATGGTTGCGACAAGGATCGTGCTCGGACGACGGATGTCGTTCGCCCATTGAGGAGGTCAGTCGCCTAGACCGGCTCCGACAGCGACCAACAATGATGAAAGCGAGTTGCCTGTCGGGGTGCCGAAAACCGTGATATACGTGCCGACTGTCACCGTGGCTTTTTGGGTGTCGGCCCAGGTCGCACGCTCGACAAATCGAGTGCCCGGCGACAACTTTACGTACACAAGTTGTGGTTTCAGAATGCTTTGGGCTGCCTCGCCAGGTCCTGCTTCGCCAATCAATTCTCCGACCAGCACGTCTCGGTCTACGTCGACTTTCGTCACCAACATGTCCCATCGGTGCTTCTTTGGCAAAACCTTTGATCCCAGTACTGGCCCGGGATAAATCGGTGAACGAAGGACTTCGGCTTCTGAAAGCGAGAGATGCGCGTTGAACACCCCGCCAGTCGCCTGTTCTCTGAGTTCAAAGTGGCAGTGGCTGCCCACAGATTCGGCATTGCCGCTGTCACCGCAAAATCCAACAAGTTGCCCCTTGACCACGCGGTCACCTGACTTGAGGCCAGGCGCAAAGGCAAAGCGCGGCCCGCCTTTTCCATCGTCAGTACCCGGGGTGTCGTTGTTAACATGCATGTAGGCTGAAGTCCAGCCGCAATCGCCCTTAACATAAATGATGTGATGCCCCGAACCACTTGACGAGAACGAGACCTGGCCATCAAATGTAGCGACCAGCGGCCGCATCTTTTCTGCCATTAAGTCTTGCCCATGGTGCCTTCGTGCTCCCCCGTCCCGGTCTCTCAAGAATGTGTCCGACCACTTGACCCCGTCAACAAGCGGAAAGGCCATGGGGACGGCGACTTCGTCCATACACACTCCGTCGTACTCGATCGATCGTGTGTTTCCGCGCTCAACGTCCCGTGATCCTTTACGAGAAGGAGTTATGGGTCGGTCCATCCACAACGATTCGACCAAAAGCGGCTCGGGCACGCCCGCTTTGCTTCCTTTGAGCCAGAGAACCACAGACGCCTCCGGAACCAAATCTGTGCCTCTGAAAGGCGATGTGACCGAACCTTGAGTGATCGTCGTGTTTGCGTCCCAAGTCACAATTTGATCTACAGGCTGCGCAAAGTTCAGTTCCATTTTGTCGCTGCCCAGTACCGACGAAACACGGAGGGTAGCCCTGTCATTGAGAACATCGAGTGCTTGGACGGTGGCGGTCACCCGGATCCGGCCTTTTGCAGGTTCTGGAATGGCCTCAGGGCCGCGGCTGCGTTTCTCGACGACTAAGCCTTGGAATCGGGCAAACGACATGACCTGGCCCTCAGGTAAACCCTCGAATGTCGCTCCTCGCCAAGATTCCGATCGTATGTCGAATGTCTGTAGCAGGCCCTCTTTGTTAGCCAGTAGTGTCTTTGAATCGACCCACACAGGCGCAATTCCCCCAGTTCCCGTCGACACTGTCTTTTGGCCCATGTCGATCACCTTCCAATCTCCTGATAGGCGATAAAGCAGGCTGTTCCCGTTTGGAGACCATGAAGTCTCCAACGAATCGACACTCGCCAATTTCCGTTTATCTTCGCCGCTAGCGGAGCACAGCCAAAGTTCGTTCTTAGAATTGACGGTACGAACGATGGCCAAGGATTGCCCGTCTGGAGACCATTTGGCCGCTCTCGCATTGGATGACAATTTCTTCCTGGCACCAGCTTCGGACGACGAGACCCACAGGTCTCCAGCGGAATCGAGATAAGCGAATCGATGGCTGGCCGCCGACCAATCTGGTCGGTCGCCCATGATATGAGAAGTGGAGGTCTGGGGCTCCGTGCCTGAAACTCGGACTGACAAGATCCCTTTGTCCTTCATGCTCACGAAAAAAGTGCCGCCATCCGCAGTCCATGTCGGTAATGACGAGCGGCCCTGGAGTTCGTACGGGTCAAGTGTGGCGGCGGCCGTATCGACGAGCGAGAGCGAAAACGTTCCATCGGCATGCTTAGTCCCAAGCACAAGCCAACGCCCGTTTGGGGACCATCCGATTGGATCGCTGTCCGAGTTGATGGTTTCGGCCCGGCCCCTGCGCAACAAAGTCAGTTGCGATCTTCCCTCTAGGAGAGTCCGGACTGCTATGAGGTCGGAATTTGGTTTTGTACAAAGGAGGACAAGAAAGTTCGTCATGCAGGGAGTGGGTCTCCTTTTGTTTCTGGAGCGAAGAGCAAGGCGATGGCACCGAACGCCAAGAATAGTGACGTCTGAGCCACCGACTTTGTCACGTCTGTCTGAAACGCCGGCAGGTGCGCAGTCAAGAGGGGGAACATAGCAGCCAGGACCCGGCCCCCATTGTACGAGACTCCAGCTCCAAAGGCGCGGTGCCGGGATGGGAATAGCTCAGGGAAATAGAGGACGAACGCAGCGCTAGTGCCAATCCCTAGGAGCGCCATCAAGGGTGACATGAGGAGCAAGGCTTGAAAGTCCTTTGCGACAGTGGCCACGATCGTCACGATCACCGGACTGACTAAGAAGCAGAGCAATAGCGTTAGCCTTCTTCCTAATCGAGAACACAGCCAAGGCACCAGAAAAACCCCGGCCAGGGTACCGATGTGGAGCACCAAGGCAGCTACAGATTGCCTTGACTGTATGTCTGCAGCGGGCATTCCAGGACTGAGTTGCTTGACAATGTTCGGCAACCAAAACGAGACATTCGTGGCGGAAGCGATTCCGGCCGTCCCAAGGGCGAGTCCGACAGCCACACGCTTCCAAGGAACCTTGGTCGCGACCAGAGTTGCAACCTGTGGGGACTCCTGTTTTAGGGAAACTTCGCTGCTCGATACCAATCGCCGCAGAAAAAGTGTCGCAAGAGCCGGAAGGACGCCGACCAGGAACAAGGCACGCCAACCATGTCCGACCAAAGCGAAGTTGATCATGGCCGCGAACCAGGGCCCGAAGGCTGCAGCTGTTTGAAGCCAAGACGCCGCCCTTGCGCGTTTGTCTTCTGATACGTTTTCGGCGACTAGGGCCGCCCCCGCCGCCCACTCCCCTCCAACTCCTAACCCGGTCAAAAACCTGACAACGTAGAGCTGCTCTACAGTGTGGCAAAACGCTGTCAATCCGGTGAAAACGGCGTAAATTAGCACTGTCACGAGCAAACATCGCATGCGGCCGATCCTGTCCGCCAACCATCCAAAGAAGAATCCACCGACAGACCAACCCAACATGAGAACGAACAAGAGGTTGGCTTCGATCGGGCCTCCCGTCGCCTTGTAGTTAGCCTCACCTCCTAGGATTTCAGTCATGAGAGGGACCTTGGCAAAGTTAAAGAGCGCTACGTCCATCACGTCGAACG
Source organism: Chthonomonadaceae bacterium (assembly GCA_016788345.1). Lineage (GTDB taxonomy): Bacteria > Armatimonadota > Fimbriimonadia > Fimbriimonadales > Fimbriimonadaceae > JAEURO01. The sequence continues at coordinate 2,724 of JAEURO010000004.1, read as the reverse complement.
TCCAGCCCATCCAGGCCACCGCGAGTAGGATGACCTCCTGTTTTGACCAAGGATTCGCCGGTTGTCGATCCACGCAGTTATTGAACCCTAGAAATCTGACGGGGATTCAATGGTCGAGCCGTCCTAAGGGGCGGCGATCCGACGTGGGAACCAGATACAATGAGACCCCAATATAAGGGTTGCGAGACTGAATGTCAAAGTTGGACGAACTGCTGAGGAAGCTTGTGGAGCTCGATGCGAGCGATTTGCACCTCAAGGCAAACAATCCGCCGATCATGCGGATTCATGGCGACCTTCAAAGGTTGCAGATGCCCGCCGTAGCGACAGATGAACACCAAAACATGCTCCTCGGGATCCTCAATGACGAAAGAAAAGAACGGCTGTTCACGTACAAAGAGTGCGACCTGTCCTATGCCATCCCAGGGTTGGCCCGGTTCCGGGTCAACCTCTTTTGGCAAAGAGGAAAGGTTGGGGCAGTCTTCCGACTGATTCCCTACAAGATTAGGACAATTGATGAACTCCGGTTGCCCGAGGTCTGTAAATCTATCGCTCTCATGCCACGAGGGCTTGTCCTAGTGACAGGTCCGACGGGCTCTGGAAAGTCCACGAGCCTGGCCGCAATGATCAACCACATTAATCTGTCGACCAGGCGGCACGTCATTACGATCGAAGACCCAATCGAGTATGTCCATGAAGACAAGATGTCGATCATCAATCAACGCGAGCTGGGTACGGACACGCATTCGTTCAATGAAGCATTGAGGCACGTCATGCGCCAGAACCCTGATGTGATCCTAGTTGGTGAAATGCGCGATTTGGAGACAATCACTTTGGCCATCACAGCAGCAGAGACGGGACACTTGGTCTTCTCGACCCTCCATACGGTCGACGCGGCCCAAACTATTGACAGGATTGTGGACGTGTTCGGAGCTGAGCAGCAAGAGCAGATCCGGACGCAACTTAGCGTCACCTTACAGGCTGTTGTCTCCCAAACTCTATTGCCGTTAAAGGACGGCACCGGGCGGGTCGCTGCCCACGAAATCATGGTGGTGACACCGTCGATAAGGACGATGATCCGTGACGGAAAAACCCACGCGCTTTACCACGACATACAGACTGGACACCAGTTCGGAATGCAAACACTTGATGGAGCCTTGCTCAAATGCCTTAAAGACGGCCTAATTGACTATGAGCATGCGTTGACTAAGAGCTCGTTGCCTTCGGAGTTTGCTAGAAGGGCCATGAACCAAGGATTGGTGACAGCGGAGGTGGCCGGTGTTACCAGTTAAGGACTTGCTAAGAAGGTGCGTGGAGATGGGGGGGTCTGATCTCCACCTCAAATCGGACACGGGAAAGATATATGTTCGGGTCCATGGCGATTTGATCCCAGCAGACGACCTCCCTGCCTTTACAGATAAAGAGTTCCTGGCGGCAATGGACGTTTTGCTTCGACCAGAGCAAGTCGCAAAGTTCCAACGAGACATGGAGCTAGATTTCTCCTTGGAGATTGAGGGAGTGTCTAGGTTCCGTGGAAACATGTACATTCAGCGCGAGCACGCCCAGGCCGTGTTTCGTGTGATTCCTTACGAAATCCAAAATATGGAGGATCTGCACTTGCCACAGGTCTGCTATGAGTTCATTGAGCGGCCGCGAGGACTCGTACTCGTGACTGGACCGGCGGGATCGGGCAAGTCGACGACACTGGCTTCGATGATCGACCGTATCAACAGGACCCAAAAAGTTCATATCATGACGGTCGAAGACCCAGTCGAATTCGTCCATGACGACCACGTTGCTCTGATCAATCAGCGTGAATTGGACGTCGACACGCAGTCGTTTGCCAACGCGCTCAAGTATGTCCTGCGCCAAGATCCGGACGTGATCTTGGTTGGAGAAATGCGCGATCTTGAAACAATCCACCTCGCTATCACGGCCGCCGAGACTGGCCACCTCGTCTTCGCCACACTGCACACTGTCGACGCTGTCCAAACTGTCGACCGCATCGTCGATGTCTTTCCGCTCCATAGTCAGCAGCAAATCAGAATGCAGCTCTCTGTCAACTTGCTTGGGGTTGTCTCGCAGTCCCTTGTCAAGCGAAAAGATGGCAGGGGGCGTGTCGCCGCTTTCGAAGTCCTGAACGCGACGAGCGCCGTGCGCAACCAGATCCGAGAGAACAAAACCTATCAGATCGGCTCGATCATCCAGACTGGGTCGAAGCAAGGCATGCAAACGTTGGACCAGTCTCTCGCGCGGCTCACAGCCAATGGGATCGTGGATAAAGACGAAGCCATGACCAAGGCCAAAGATCCTGGCGAGTTCTTGAGATTGATACAGACCGGAGGCAACACCTTGGCTGATCGAGCCAAGCAAGTGCAGCAAGCCACCAACCAGGAAACCGTGACCGACCAGCCCAAACCCGCCGGCCCAGTCCGGGGCCAGCCAAACCGGCCTGGTTACAGACGGGAGTAGCCGTTAGCTTGCGGCTCTTAGGGAGTCGTTTGGAGTCGTGGAAATGTCCAGGATAGCCTCTATCTGCTCGGGGGTCACTGGCGGCGAGAAGAAGTAGCCTTGGGCAAGGTCGCATCCTAGCCGCTTGACGAGTCCGAGTTGGTCTTCGGTTTCGATCCCTTCGGCTGTCACTGCAAACCCCATCGACTTTGACAGCGTCACGATAGCTTCGATGATCGCCTCGGACTGAACCCTTTGGCCAAGCTGTCTGACGAA
>JAEURO010000049.1 GCA_016788345.1 Chthonomonadaceae bacterium | reverse complement strand
TTCTTTTCCGTATTTTGTGCTTGACTCAGCGTTTATGACACTTGTAAGTGTCATGACACCTAAGTCTATTACACTCAAGTAACGAAGATTTTACCTTTGAGGTTCCGCCTTGAATGAAAAGCGGGACTCTTTCGGGTCTTAGACCGTGAAAACGGTCTTGGGTACGTCCATCTCCACAAACTCAACTCGATGGTCAGCGTCGACCTGTGCCCGGTACGCCTGCAGTTTGATGGCGGTGTGAGATTCAAAGTATTTCTTGAGTTCTGCGAAGTCCTCTCTCTGGGCTGCCATCACCTTCTCGCGGTCCCGTGTCCCGAGTGCACGGGCATAGTCTGCGCAGAGAGCGAGGTCTGGCCCACCAAGGGCAGGCCCGTGGAAAAGCAGAATGACTTCCTCGATTTCGTGGACGTCGAGCAGGAATTTCATCTCGTTTTTGTGGGCATTGGCCCGGACGTGCTCGACTCCGCTGGCGGCAAGGGCTCCAGGACCCCCCGGAAGCAACAGCCTGTCATAGGACGTGACTCCCAAATTTGTGTCCAAGAACTCGTCGACAGCGAGTTGAAGACGTCCGTCCGAGCAAGCAACCACGAGTATGTGGGGCCTGTCCTCGTTCCAGAGAGACGAAGATCGAGACACGAACCGGAGATCAGGCATTGATACTATTTTACATTGCGGTTGGGCGTGATGTAAACGAGTCTCGCTACCCAGGTTGCAACGATGCGGGGAGTTTAGCGTATTCTGTTTCTTGTGCAGCATCCGTGGCTACCCTATCCATTGATCGCCCAGGTCAATCCGGAAACCCTGGCCCTCATGATCCCAATAGTGATGATTGTGCTTGGAATAGGAGCAAGCGTCATCAAGAACCTGGCAAAGCACCAGCGCGAAATGGCCGAACTCATTCATGGCAGGAACAAAGTGGCGGACGACCCTCAATTGCTTCATGAAATGTCTTTACTTCGGCAACAAGTGGCGCAGCTGAACGACAAGGTCAACTCCCTAACCATTGCAACCGACCAGCCTCCAGCCTTGCGTCATCAGGAAGGGCTACAAGACCGGTTGGGGCAATAACGAAAGGGCCTTTTGGCCAAATTTGCACAAAAAGACGCCAATCGGTGCATGAGAGTCCCGGATCCGTCTTGAAGGGATGGGTCGAAAAAAGCTAGAATCACTGTTCCCCCGAGCGGACCTATGAGAGTGATCCAACCCACCTCTAAGCGCATTGGCCGTGCCTTAGAAGTCCCCAATCTGATCGAACTTCAGCTCAACAGCTACAAATGGTTTCTCGAAGAGGGCTTGCCCGAGCTCTTTTCAACATTCAGTCCTATTTGGGACTTCACTCAATCGAACTACATTGAGTTTGCGAGCTTCGTTTTGGGTGAACCGAAATACAGCATCAGCGAGTGCCGGGACCGAGACATGACCTTCGAGGCGCCGATCAAGGCGATCGTGCGGCTCGGAGGCAAGGAAAGGGAAGTCATTGAGTCAGAGGTCTACCTTGGTGACCTTCCGCTCATGACTGACAACGGCACCTTTGTCATCAACGGTCGCGAGAGGGTCATTGTGTCGCAACTGTCGCGTTCTCCTGGCCTGTACTTTGAAGAGGACGTGGACACGTCGATGCAGATGATCGTCCGGGCGCGCGTTATCCCGAGCGAGGGACCGTGGTTGGAGATCGAAAACGACAGCAACGGTGTCGTCAACACCCAAATCTCCCAAACCAAGAAGCTGCCAATTTCTCAGCTCATGAAGGCGTTGCACGGGTTTGACCTTGGTCGAGACAGGCAGGTTCGGAAAGCTGGCGACTCGTTCCACAAGAAACTTGCGGAGCCATTAGCAGACCCAGACTCGGGCGAAGTCATCCTGGACAAAGGCGTTATCATCACTCGAAAAGTCTTGGCCGGCCTCACAGACGAGCAAAAGAATTTTGAGACTTTGACCGAGACCCCTCTCGGCACCACAGACGAGATGCTTTGGGCGTTTGGTACCGAGATGACCCTTGAGACCCCTACGGTCGAGGATCTGGAAGGCAAACGACCTCTGAACGAAATCAAGGATGGAAACAAGGTCATCGTCGGTGTGCTTCAGCGTATGGACCACGACACGGCTGTCAAGGTCGCGTCACTAAATCTGGCGGTTGTTGAAGTTTTGGCGCTTGAAGAACTTGTAGAAGCGACACTTGCGGCCGACAAGACTGCAAACACGAGGGATGCGATCCTCGACATTTACAGACGGATGAGGCCAGGAGAAGCCGCAAATGAAGACGCGGCGAGACAGTTGGTTTTCAGCCTCTTCTTCGACAAGCGGCGGTACGACCTTGGCAAAGTGGGGCGACGGTTCCTGAATCAGCGTCTTGGGCTCAATGTTCCACTCAGCATTCGCAATTTGACGAGCGACGACCTTGCGAGCACGATTCTTGCCATGGGGCCATATCTCCGAAAGGAAGTTGACCATGATGACATTGACGACCTCAAGAACAAGCGGGTCAGGTCAGTGGGCGAACTGCTCCAGAGCCAATTGAGGCTAGGGTTCGTCCGTATGGAAAAAGTCGCCCGCGAGCGCATGACCAGCGCAGACCAAGAAAACTTGCTCCCGAGCATTATTCTTAGCGTCAAGCCCGTGAGTGCAAGCATCAAGAGCTTCTTTAGCAGCAACCAGCTCAGTACATTCATGGATCAGACGAACCCGCTGAGTGAGCTGACGAACAAGCGAAGGCTCTCCAGCCTTGGCCCAGGAGGGCTCCAGAGGACAAGTGCAAAGCTCGAAGTCCGAGATGTCCACCGTTCGCACTACGGCCGCATATGCCCAATCGAAACACCAGAAGGGCCCAACATTGGCTTGATCAGCCAGCTCACGACGCACGCGAGGGTCGACGAGTTTGGCTTCATCATGACCCCATACCGGAAGGTCGCTGACGGAAGGGTGCTCGATGAAATCATCTACTTGACGGCGAACGAGGACTACAACCTTCGTATCGCTCCCGCAGACGTCGCAGTCGACAACGAAGGAAACATTCTTAATGAACGGGTCACTGTCCGATGCCCTGGAGGCGACAAGCAATTTGGCGGCGCACAATATCCGACAGTTCCGAAAGAGACTGTCGATGTCATGGATGTATCGCCAGTCCAAATCATTTCAGTCGCAACCTCATTGATTCCATTCCTGGAGAACGACGATGCGAACCGGGCACTCATGGGTGCGAACATGCAACGCCAAGCTGTTCCGACTCTGAGAAGCGAAGCACCCATTGTGGGCACCGGGCACGAAGCTCGGGCCGCCATCGATTCAGGCGCCTCGCTCAGGGCCCGTCGAGACGGAGTGGTCAGCTATGTGACTTCGAAGGAGATCACGGTCACGACAGCGGATGGCACGAACGACTCATATAAACTTCTCCATACGTTCCAGTCGAACAAGTCCACCTGCTTCACTCATAGGCCGGTCGTGGGTCTTGGACAGCGGGTTCTCAAAGGCGATCCTTTGGCTGATGGAGCGACTTGTGACGACGGTCGTCTGGCACTCGGAAAGAATGTCGTGGTTGCATTCATGTCATGGCTTGGATACAACTATGAAGACGCCATCATTCTCAGTGAAAGACTGGTCAAGGACGACGTTTACACGTCTATCCACATTGAAAGGTATGAGACTGAGGCGGTCGACACAAAGCTTGGTCCCGAAGAAATCACGAGAGATATTCCAAACGTTGGAGAGGACGCTCTAAAAGACCTCGACGAGAACGGCATCATCCGTGTCGGCGCAGAGGTGCGGCCAGAAGACATCCTCGTCGGTAAGGTTGCACCTAAGGGCCAAACCGAAATGACTGCCGAAGAGCGGCTCATCATCGCGATCTTTGGCAAAAAGGCAGAGGAGACGCGAGACGTTTCGCTCAGGTTGCCACACGGTGAAAAGGGCACAGTTGTCGATGTAAAAGTTTTCAGCCGGTTTAAATACAACTGTACAGGCTGCGGACACATGTACAGTGAGTCTAAGAAGCGTGAGCGCCTGGTTTGCGACCGATGTGACAGTCCGCTTATGCAGATCCAAGGCGACGAGCTACCGGCCGGCACAAACATGACTGTCCAAGTCCACATCGCCCAAAAACGCAAGATCATGGTCGGCGACAAGATGGCGGGACGGCACGGGAACAAGGGTGTCATCAGCCGCATCATGCCGGTGGAAGACATGCCTGTCTTAACTGACGGGACTCCGGTCGATATCGTCCTCAACCCGCTCGGCGTCCCAAGCCGAATGAACATCGGTCAGATTCTCGAAACACACCTCGGCTACGTCGGCTACCACCTAGGTTCAAGGTACGAGTGCCCTGCATTTGAAGGCGCGACTGAAGAAGAAATCCTCGAGGAAGTGGAAGTGCTAGCACAAAACCTGCGAGCCAAGGCGATGCAAGGATATGTGAATTCAGAACTGCACTTGGACATGAAGTTTGATGCGGCAGACACATTGGAAACCATGCTCGCTGCAGTGCGCCAGAAACTGGAAACTCTGCCTCAAGCAACTTTGGAGAGAATCAGCCGGACAGTCGCCGCGCCATCGACATTGTCGGTCGAAGACCTGATAAATGTCAATGTTGACAACTGGATCCCTGAAGAGGACACAGAAGATGTCAAGCCGTTCAAGGCGAACGCCAATGTCTACACCGGAATTCTTGAGCGCATTGAACACAACGTTTATCGCCGAGCCGGGCTCGACCCACATAGTTGCAAGTCAATCCTACGAGATGGTGTGACTGGCGACGAGCTTCCGAACCCCATGACCGTTGGCGTGATCTATATGCTGAAACTTGAGCACTTGGCCGACGAAAAGATTCACGCCCGCTCAATTGGCCCCTACTCGCTTGTCACCCAGCAACCGCTGGGAGGAAAGGCTCAGTTCGGTGGACAGAGGTTTGGAGAAATGGAGGTCTGGGCGCTCGAAGCTTATGGGGCGGCATACACCTTGCAAGAGCTTCTCACCATCAAGTCAGACGACGTCATGGGCCGCGTGAAAGCCTACGAGTCGATTGTGAAGGGCGAACCAATTAGCGAGCCAGGTATTCCAGAGTCGTTCAAGATCCTGGTCAACGAGCTCCGGTCGCTTGGTCTCAAAGTGACGGTCGAAGACGCGCAAAACAAGGAACTGACACTCAAAGACCTGGACGAACTGACCGGAGGCGACGACGTTCGGTTGGCACGGTCGGTCGGGTTCTTTAGTTAACTCAAGGTGTCAAATGTTGGCGGCCCATCATCCACGGGCCGCCAGCCCATCTTCAAACCAGCTCTAGTTCGTGTAGGAGCTTCATGTTGCCGCGCCAGTTTGTGCGCACTTTGACAAAAAGTTCAAGATAAACCTTTGTGCCTGTCATAGCTTCAATGTCCAATCTGGCTTTGGTTCCAATCGCCTTGAGCATCTTGCCCTTCTGGCCAATAATGATGGCTTTTTGTCCCTCAGTCTCAACCAAGATGACCGCGCTGACCCGGGTCAGGCTCCCCTCGACCTCCCAGTTCTCAATGTAAGTGGCTACCGCATGCGGAACCTCTTGACGGGTCGCTTGCAAGACTTTTTCGCGGACGAACTCTGCAGCTCGCGACCGTTCAGTTTGATCTGAGATCGTTTCGGCCGGATAGAGGGGCGGGCCCTCGGGGCAGTTCTCCAAGACTAATCCGAGAAGCAAGTCTGAGTTTTGGGCCTTTGTCATGCACGTCATCATGGACTCTGCACCGGGAACCAGCTTGAGATACGCATTGTGATTGTCCTCGACAAGCGCAGGCTTAAGAAGGTCCATTTTGTTCAAACACAGCACCTTTGGGGCAGCCGAGCTTGACACAAGTTGGGCAACTTCCTCGTCCTCCTTGCCGGGATGCCGACTGACGTCCACGACCATGAGGATGCAGTCGACCCCATCAAGCGTCTGCCGGGCCGTCTCATTTAAGATCTGGTTGAACTTGTGTTTGACTCCCTGTATGCCAGGAGTGTCCGCAAACACGATCTGAAAGGCTCCAGTCGTCAGTATTCCCAGTATGCGCTTGCGTGTTGTCTGTGCTTTGTCACTGACAATGCTGACTTTTTGACCCACCATCAGGTTGACCAACGTCGACTTCCCGACGTTTGGCCTCCCAACGACCGCGACAATGCCAGAGCGAAACTCGGCCAACTATTCTCGCTTCCGGAACATGACGTTGACCGATCCGTCGTCTGGCGCGGTCGGAGCCTTTCTGTCAACCATGTTGCGCCGGTTTCTTCGGCGACCTCTGCTCCGTTGCATGGTTTCGGGCTCACTGGTCTCTTCGACGATCTCAAGCATGCTGGGCTTTATGAGAAGATCGTCGGCCATATCTTCGGTCCAGCTTTCTTCAACCCACTCGTCTAGCTTCATGATCGGGACATCGAAGCGCATGTCTTCCCAATGTAACGTGTTTTCTTGCTCGGGAGGCAGAGCTTCCATCCTCATTGTCTTTTCGGGGTCGGCATCGATCAACGATTCGACTTCAGTCCTTGTTCCAACTAGGAACGTGTGGGTCGACCCATCCAGCCCTTGGAAGCGAAGACCGCCTCCATCAGTTGAAATCCACTCCTTGCTCTCGACCGCATAGGCTACAAACTTCTCGGGAAGGGCCATGGTCCTCGGACCAGTTCCTGTGCAGTGAACTGTCAAGAAGGGTTGACTCACATGCACGACGTCGTTTTGGAAATTCCAGACGTGCGCACCGGCCAATTGGGCTAGCGATCGAAAAAGTCCTGGGCTTACAATCGGCTCGCCAAGAAAAACGGAGTGCCATTTTCCAGAGACTTCGCTCGCAAAAGTCCTCTCGATGAAACTCGGCAGTCCGGTATGGCTGTACTCACCCAAGACCTGGCCATCTTCGGGAATTGCAAAATAGCTTGGCTCGAGTTGCCCGCCTTTGGAAATCGCTTGCTCAGACAGGTACTGGCATAGTGGGTCGCGCGAGTTCAAGAGGGTCGTTCCGGGTCGGCTGTTGAATGGCTGTGGCCGTAATGCAATCCCTGTGACCTCGCGTACTCGTTCGAGGCTGTCGCGTCCTCCTTCGAACAGTCCTGCACAATAGAGCCAAAAGAGGACTTTCCCGTCTCTCTGTAGCCTTGTTTTTATCGCACTTCGGACTTCGGGACGAATATCCCATGCGTTGACAAAGATATGGAACTTCGCCTCTGGGAACCGTTCGCGGTGCGCAAGGTCGCTCAGCAGATAGAATCCGACATTGAGTCCAGCGCGGAGCAAGGCCTCTCTAACGTTTTGGACTAATGCTTCGAACGCGCGCTTATCTACAAGGTAAGCCAGCGAACGCTCGTCGATAAAGACGGCCGTGTCAGGATCCTTAGTAGGTGCCGCCAGGCGCCAGGTCAAACATTGTTTGATGTTTTGGGCACGTTCCCAAATACCGATCGAGTCGAGCCATCCGTTGCCCCACGTGTCCATCCAACAAACGCCCGAACTGTGGGCAAGGGCCGAACCTGCTCCACGCCAATGGACGCTTCCTAGGGCCTGGGGAGTCTTCATCAACGGATTGAAGTCGTCTGGCTCACGGCCCGCATTGATAGGCGTCTTGAAGTCTTCTTCGCTGATGAAGAGCTTTCCATTGAGAGCGATGCTGTCGATGGGGGTTGGAAACGCACACGTTCCGCCAGGCTCTCGGTCTTTGTAGCTCGGTGGCCCCCCCACATAATCCAAATCGGGGGATCGCAGCAGTTTGCCGAGCGACAAGTGTCCGCTCGCAGGGTGCGACCATTCAAATGTGTAACCGTAGCTCGTACCTACAATCCACGAGCCACTACTTGCTAACTTGGCAGTGTAGGCCAGGTCACTGATCCTTTCGCAGGTCGAATCGCTCAAGAAAAGGTGGCAGTCGACCCAACGCCTAGCCCGTCGATCGGTCCTGACGAACTCCTTTGCAGAAGACCTAACTTCGCGATACTCGGGAATATTAACGCTGTCAAAGTCCGCGTTACCATCAAACCAGCTAGCCCGTAGCGACACCTTGTCATTGAGATATCGATGTCGCAGCCACTCCTGAAACTTGCCTCTCGCGGCTTCTGAGGTGTCGAAGCCCGAGCCATCTGCAAGGAACCATTCGCCTCTCTCTAAGTGAATGCCGATGACCGAGTTGTCCGAGTCAAGCCGCTGGATCTTCTTTATGAACGTGTCAAGGCACTCTTTTGCCGTTTCCCAATATTCATCATCACACAGGCTGGGTTCGGCGAGGCTCCCGTCTTCACATAAATACTTTGCTCTTTTGTACTTAGATTCCCAGCCTGGAGGTGACACAAAGACGGTTCTAAGAATGATCAACGGGTCTTTCGTGACCGACTTGGTTTGCTTCACCATGTAGGCTGCAAACGCGACTGAGTCATCGATCCTATCCACATCGACTTCCAATTCAACCAAGAAAGAGAAGAGCCTCACTCCATGGTTTGAGGCTAACTTGTATTCATCGAGAACGACTTCAAGGGCTTTTTCATCCATTGCAGATGCAAAAAACACAATTGGAGGCAGCACTTCAGTGCCTTTGACCAGTGTAGGGACTCCATCCCGGGAAACAACACGGGCGGCGTGGGCCGGTGGAACTATTCTTTCGCGACGCTTCGGAGCGACTGTAACCGCCTTCGGATCTGGCTCCGTCGGCTTCTGTCGCTCTTGGCTCATGTCGCGCTTTGGCTTCTCATCACGCTCCTTGGGTTCCCGAGTTTGCTTACTCTTACTTCGCATAGGGGCCCGTTGCGACTCAGGCGCATTCTGATTTGAGGCGTTAGGTTTGGAGTCCTTGGGCGCGGCCTCACGCTTCCTCCAAACTGGCACCGGCAGCGAAGTCAATGTGTCATCGTGGTCTATCGATCGGTCAGTCGCCTGCGTAGCAGGTTTAGATTTCGCCCTGGCTAATTTTTTTGGAGCCTGAAGTGCTGGAACTGAATCCACAGGTGGTTCTGGTATTGCATCCGCTGACAGAAGGGCTGGTTTTGCGGGAGTTTTGGATCTGACCCTCTTCGTTTGCACTTGGGTCGACTTGGCTTTTTCCGGCGCCACTTTGGGCTTGGCAGTTGGTTCGTGATCGCCGTCCTGGATTGGTTTGACCCGGCGACGGGTTTTTGCAACATTGGCCATCGCCGCCATCTCTTCTTCGACCTGCTCTAGCAGAGTCTTCTTCGTGGCTGATGATGAGGCTGGAGGTATAGATTTGGTCGCTTTGGTTTTTGCCTTTGCGGTTGGCGGAGTGTCTTCTTCTTTTGTTTTTCTGGCCATAGCTTCGGCTCAATGCGCGACCAATGCGACGCCCGAACTTGTTGGCGGGCAAAAAGTGGCTCGACGTCCAAGTGGTTCGACAGCAGTCGTGACGGGTCTCGTCAAACTCATTATGACAGGTTCGCAGTATGTCTAAAAAGATCGTCCTAACCGCTAAGAATACTGGCCAGAACCTCCGAAGATTGATCATGGAGGCAATCGCCTCCGGAGTCAAATATGGACATTATGTCAACGACGCGAAACGCGGCACTGACGTCCGATGGGCCAGGCTTTGTCAAGTCTCAGTTTTCAACTAGACTGCCAAAACCGACGTCCGTCGAACCGAAGGCAGCCGCGCCACCAGACAATCCGGCTCCCCAAAAGCCGGTGAAGGAAGCGCACGGAAACGGGCCGAAGACCCATCCGACACTACTGGACCTTCTCCAAAAAACGAATGAAACGCTCGAACTGACTGAGCAGCTCAAGATGGCCCTTGAAGGGGCCACTGTTCCCAAGTCGCCTGCTGAGTTTCTGGCCTTGCTCACCCAGCTTGGTCTGAAGTTAGACACGGTTGGCGGTCAAGTCGATATGGCGGGACTTCGTGCTGCAATGGGCGAACTCGGGCTACCGAAACCAGTTGCTGGCCTAGTCGAGCACTTGGGTCTCTCCGTGACCAAGGGGCCCGTGCCTGCTGCAGAGTTTATCGAAGGGGCCCGGACGCCAATGCCAGCTCCAAACCCTACTCCAGGACTCTTCACCACCAATCTAGCTGAACCTGTGTCATCTGGGCAAGACTTGGACACCGAAATGTTAGGCTCTCTGAACATGACTTCGCTAGATGTCGAGTCACAAGGGCTGGAGCTTTCGGAAGCTGGTCGCGAGCCGAATCCCGTACCTGTCACTGTCAAACCTGACGGGACTGAATCCGTGGAGGCCACTTCTCTGGAAAGTGCGGTAATCAAAAGCGCGGCGAATCTGGGTCGGCCAGACTCTGACGAAAATACAGTTCCATCTCCGGGGGTCACGCCAAACGTTAAAAACGTGTCGGTCGGATCGACCGGTCAGCTGTTGGAAAACTCAGGTTCTAATAACTGGTGGAATAAGATCATCCAGGAGACGACGGGAGAAACAGGAACTACTGTGTCTGGTTCAAATGGGTTCTCGGGCACGGAAGAAGTTAAGATCAGGCCGACTGGCATCCAAAAGATTAGTACCGATATTCTTGGTAAGCCGGACAGCGACGTTACGGGCGAAACCACAAAGTCTCAGGGCCTTGGGACCAAAGCGGTCGGTCTTCCGCAAGGGGACGTCACCGGTACGACTGTTGGAAAGTTGCCGAAAGAGCTTGGGACGAGCCTCCTAGGACAACCTAAGCCAACAAGCGACAGTGCACCGAAGGACTTGGGCCGTCCAGTCGCCGATGTTGAAGGCACGAGTGTTGGAAGCGACAAGAAAGTCTTGTTCCAAGGCACTGGCAAACCGACTGTTGACGCGGACGTGTCTGGCTCGACCGTACTCAAGCAGCCGTCGGTGGACACACTTGGCAAGCCGGTCACTGACGCTAGCAAGCTGACAGGTCCCAAACCAGTTGGACAACCTGCAACAAACAGTGAAGTCAAAGGTCAAATCACGACCGTCGAGTCAGTCGATAAGTCATCGGTGGTCAAGACACTCGGTGTGCCTACCACTGAGAATGACTCGAAAGAATCGAAGGACGTTGTTGGCACGACTACAAACACTTTGGTCTCCAACGGAACGACTGACGCACTGACCCCATCCCCAGCCATGGAGCCTAAGCCGATAGTGTCCCCAAGGGTCGATCTGCCAAAACCTGTGGCTGACAAGGTCTTAGACCAGGTTTCGAATCGGATCGAATCCATGGCCATGAACCGTCGGTCGGGAACCGTCACGATCAAACTCAATCCAAACGAGTTGGGTTCGATCACCCTGACCGTAAAATCACTGGGCAACAAGATCGACGCTGAGGTTCAAGCTAGCCATGAGGACGTGCGAAACGTTCTCCTCATCAACAAGCAGGCGCTTGTCCAGTCCGTCGAAGGCAGAGGCATGAACCTCAGTTCGTTCAACGTAGGGGCAGAACAGTCCAACGGGCAACAGCAAGCGGCGTACCAAAACGACCACGCTGAAACGATCCGGAACTCTATGCTCCAAGCGACCAACGCGGTGACTCCTGCTCCGGCCAGTCCAAGGTCGACCTACCAGGGCCCGGTCTCAGCGGTGAACTACCTTGTCTAGCCTCATGGCTCCCGAGGGCGTCACGCTCAACGGTTCCTACGGGCAGACCGTGAAAGCCAAGAATGGGCTCGATATGGGCGCGTTTCTGCGCCTCATGACGGTTCAGCTTGCCAACCAAAATCCGTTGGAGCCGATGAAGGACGCAGACTTCTACGCCCAAGTCGCCCAGCTCGGTCAAGTCCAAGGTCTGTCGAACCTCCAAAACTCCATGGAGATGAGTCAGGCGGCTGGAATGATTGGGGCCAAGGTGACGGCAGTTCGGACCCTAACGGAGAACGGTGAAAACTCACTGGTGACGGGAGTGGTTCAAAAGGTCACTATCCGAGACGGCGAACGGATCATTACGCTCAAGGACACTTCGAACGGCGGCTTAGTCGACGTGAAACTCGGCAACATTCGGGAGATCTCGATCTAGCCCAATGAGCTCGCCAGTCCAGAACACGCAAATCCAGCAGTTGCTGCACGGCCGGACGGCGCCTGTCCGGCCCCAGCAACAAGGCGGCGTTGACTTTGAGTCGCTCCTCAGCGATAAGCTCAAGGTTAGTGCCCACGCCAAAACCCGCCTCCAAAGCCGCGAACTTCAATTGGACGCGGACGCTTGGCAGCGTGTGATGAACGGGGTCGACAAGGCCGCCCAAAAGGGCGCCCGCGAGACCCTGGTCATGGTCGATGAAGTGGCCCTTGTGGTCAGCGTCAAAAACCGGACCGTCATCACCGCCATAGACAAGGAGCGGCTAAAGGAGAACGTGTTCACCAACATCGACTCAGCGGTGGTGGCTTAAGAGAAATAGGACATATAGGTCTTATAAGACCTATATGTCCTATGCACCCCAACCCAAACCGGACCGTGGCAACGTCGCCCCGGAGGTTTGCAGCGACCCGGTGCCCGAATGGCACCAAAGGAAACAAACAAAAGAAAATGCTACAAGCCATGCTTGCTGGCGTCGCCAGCATCAAAGCACAACAAACAAGAATGAACGTAATCGGCAACAACCTTGCCAACGTGAACACAACCGCATACAAAGGCAGCCGTGTCACGTTCCAAGACATGCTTGCCCAGACCCTTCGCGGTGCGAGCCGGCCCACTGGCCAGCTTGGCGGCCTCAACCCCGTCCAGTTCGGCCTAGGCGTCCTCATTGCAGGCACCGATGTCAACACCGAGCAGGGGTCGCTCAATGCGACCAACCGGCCGACCGACTTCGCAATCCAGGGCAACGGGTTTTTCGCCATCGGCAACGGGGAGAGCATCAGTTACACCCGTGACGGAGCCTTTAACCTGGACGCGAACGGAGACCTCGTCCACCAGGCTACCGGTAACCGCATGCTGGGTTGGACTGCCGACCAGGCGACTGGCAAGATCGACACGAACCAACCGATCAGTCCGACTTCGACCCTGCGCATCCCGATTGGTGCGCGCACGGCGGTCCAGGTGACGACCAACGTCACGGTGTCGGGCAACCTCGACTCGCGGGCGTTCTCCACAGCGGGCACGCAGTCCACGTCGTTCACGATGCGTGTTTTCGACACCTTGGGTACTGAACACTTGGTGACTGCGACGCTGACAGAGAGCACGACGACACCCAACACTTGGGACTGGACGGTCGCCGGTGCGGGCGGAGACACGGTCACGGGTAGCGGCACACTGGTGTTCGACCCATCGACAGGCCAATTGACCTCCGGCAATCCGGGATCGATGACGGTGACTCCTCCAGCCGCTTCCGGCGTTCCGCCGTTCACTGTCGCGATGGACTTCGGAACAATCAGCCAGCGAGCGAGCGAAATGCAAATCCAGATGAGCAATCAGAACGGATTCGCCCCTGGTTCGCTTTCTTCGTTCTCGGTCGGCACCGACGGCACGATCACAGGCCTCTACACGAACGGTCTGACCCGACCGCTCGGTCAGATCGCCACTGCGATCTTCCCAAACTCGAACGGCCTGGAGCGCACAGGCTCAAACGTCTGGCGCCAAACCGACAACTCGGGCATCCCCGTCATCGGCCCGCCCAGGTCCGGCGGCCGCGGCTACGTGAACTCGGGCTTCCTTGAGCAGTCGAACATCGACATCTCGAACGAGTTCACCGACCTGATCGTCACCCAGCGTGGGTTCCAGGCGAACACCAAGGTCGTCACGACGGTCGACGAAATGCTCCAAGACCTAATCAACATGAAGCGGTAAAAGCCTAAGCCCCCTCTCTTAACTCCGGTTGGGAGAGGGGGTTGGAGGTGAGGGGTTTGTTTTTTGCCGCCAAAAGTCCCGGACTTTGGAAAACTGGTTTATGATGTAGGTATGCGAAACCTCGCCGCTCGCCGCTCGCCGCTCGCCGTTATGGCGATTGCTTGCGTAGTTTGTCTCTCGCCGCGAGCCCATGCACAGTCGGGCACGCTCTTTGGAGACTGGAAAATTCAAATCATAGACAGGCTTGGCCATACTGAGGTCGAGAGCTTCAGGGTTGGCCCGACAAACCGTATGGGAGTGCGGCTCCATGACGGTAACAATAGTCTGGGACAGGCGGCAGTCGTAGAAATTCCGTCGTCGACAATAGCCACGGCTCTCACTCTGCCAAGTGGCTGGACGTTTTCTACGGCAACAATGACCAATGGCAACGGTGCTTCATGTGGCTGGTCGGATGCCTCGGGTTGGGCGGGGATTTCGCCGATTTATTGGTCGAGCAACAGTTCGTTTACCAGGATTGCGGACACGGTTAACAATTTCACCGTTGGAAAAGCCTGGGCCCTAAACTCGTCGGGAGTTACCGTTGGCGAGCTTGCTCAAAACCTTACGTCGGAAAAGCGACCATTAGCTTACTCCCCAGGCATCCCAGAGCTGGTTCGCCTTGACCGTGGCGGTCTCGATCAGGGCGTCGCGGACGCGGTCAACAACGCTGGTGTCGTCGTCGGTCACACTTACTTGACGGATGGCTCGTCGGGCCGTATCGTGACCTGGACGCCCGACAATCAAGGAAGCTACCTTTCTTCACTTCCTGTCACTATCTCTGGCTGGCCTACGGACAGAACTGGCTTTGCTGTCG
>JAEURO010000048.1 GCA_016788345.1 Chthonomonadaceae bacterium | reverse complement strand
CCGAAGGCACTTCGAGAACTGAAGGAGACACTTGAGGAAGCTGGTGGTGTAACCAAAAAGCAGATGGGCAAATTGGACAAACTCATCGAGAAGTTAGAATCGAAGGCAAGCGATTGGATCTCCAAGAATTGCAAAGGCAGCATCAACCAAAAGTTTCCATCGGAACTCAGGGACAAGACGCTTGATGAGATTCGTCAAATGGGCACCGAGGCTTCCAAGACAGCATGGAAGCTTCTTAATGACAGTAGGTTTAGAAAGTAATGGCGACCTACTCTGTGCTCGTACTCGTACAATCGACTGTAGAAGACGAGGCTCCAGACCTGCTTGAGATTTCAGTATTGGCTGTTGAGTCAGAAGATCCCAGATCCGCGAGCTATGAGTTCACCCGATATCTGGAACGCGCTCCGCTCGTTTATAAAAACATGGATGGGAACAACGTCAAGTGGGATACGGTGTTCATGAGTGAACCTTTTGAGTCTGCAAGGTCTGAGGGGCAATCTGTAGTCTGGGAAGTCTTCAGTAAGTTCGTCGATCATGACTTGCTTGAGCCATTAAGAAAGAATCTGGCAGACGAAGGCTCAAACTATGACAACTGAATGACATCAATGTTATGCGTTGGTTTTCCGAGAGAGACCCCAATTTAGTTGTGAGGAATTTTTTTCTCACGTCGGCGTTGTGTTTGTTGCTACAGTCAGTCTTCCCGATCAGTGTGCAATCCGGTACCCTGCCAATAGCCTCCTCGAACTCGGTCCTGCGCTCGCAGAGTTACGCCTACCGGGCAGACGGACGGATCTCTTCGCACACGGTTGACAGCGTGGCGACGACCTACGACTGCGACGAGGAGGGGCAGCTGCTCTCGGAGACGAAGGGTTTGGTGGTGAGCAGCTACACCTATGACGGCAACTACAACCGCCTGACCAAAGCGGTGACGGGCCAGCCCACTGAGACTTACACCTACGACGACGCCGACCGGCTCCTTTCGGTCGCCTCGAGCGCAGGGACGAAGGGCTTCACCTACGACAACGACGGGCGTTGTACCAGCGAGACCTGGAACAGCAACGTCGTCAAAGAGTACGTCTGGAACGTCGACGGCCGCATGCTCTCGGCGACCGGGAGCTGGGGGACGCGTTCGTATGGCTACAACGGCTTCGGCGCACGGGTCTCGGAGACGGGCAGAGCAGGCCTCGCAACCTGCTATCGGTAGCCGTCAGACGTGCTTTTCGAGAAAAGCTTTCAGTGTTTCCTTTGGCCCGGCCCCGACCATGCGGTCGACTTCCTGACCATTCTTGAACACAACCAGGGCAGGGATGCTCATGATCCCATACTTCATGGCCACATCGCCTTCTTCGTCCACATTGACCTTTACGACTTTGGCACGTCCCGCCATCTCTTGAGCGATCTCCTCGATGAAGGGGCCGATGCTCACGCAGGGGCGGCACCATGTGGCCCAAAAGTCGACCAACACGGGGACGTCTGATTGGAGGACCGTCGATTCAAATTCAGAGGCTTTTACGGCAAGATTAGATCCCATGATTTACCTAAACCGAGACATGGCCCCGGTGTTCCTGGTATACCTAACGAGGGCCCAATGGAACGGGCCAGTAACAATCTGCCTGTCAGTTGCGTCAAAATGCGGTACAGGTAACTCATAGAGGATGACTAGGTTGAACAAGACACTCAAGACACTCGCATTTGCCGCTTTGGTCGGCACGATCGTCACAGCTGGCACGTCCCAGTCCAAGCCGCAACCCCACAAGGGACGGGCCGAGAACAGCCTAGTCGGCGTCTCACTATTCGACCCAGGTACGAAGTTGATCAGCAAGTTCGGCTCGCCAAACGAGATCCAGGGTTTGGCCATCGGCTCAAGCTCGGCTGGCGGAGGAGCGGCTAGCGGCGGAGGCCGTGGCGGCCCCGGCGGAGGAATAGGAAAGGGGATTTCAGGTGGTGGCGACGGCGGTCCTGCGATGGCAGGCGTCGGGGGCGACTTTGTCGGCGACCCCTTTGACACAGGCAAAACCTCATGGGCCCAGTTACAAGCTGTCCCCGAAGACCCGGGTGCTTCCGCGGGAAGCGGCAAGTTAGGGGGTGGCGGAGGTGGAGCAGCTGGTGGAGGCGGAGCGGCTGGCGGCTCGACCCAAGGGTCAGGTGCACTGGTTCAATTTACACGATGGGTTTACAACCGGAACAATAGCCGGTATGCCTTTGTCCTGGACAAATTCAACCGAGTGGTGCAGATCGAAGCTTTCGGGCTTTGGGACAAGAATGTCAAGACCAAGCGCGGAGTCCAGTTTGGCTCGTCTTTCGGAACTCTGATCAAGCGGTACAACGCTCCTGACGGTTATGAGCTGAACGGCGACACAATGGTCGTCCGGTTCTTGGAGCGTGACCGTGTCGCATTCAGGCTGCAACGTGTTGACCCGAAAAAAGGTCACGTTGTGACCGGCGTCGTGGTGGCAGCTGGGAAGTAATATCCCAGTGTGTCGGACGATCGAGAGCTGATTCGGTCTAGGGTCGATTTAGTCGACTTGGTAGGTCAACGGGTCTCGCTCAAAAAGGCTGGAGCCTCGTGGACGGGGCTCTGTCCGTTTCATGACGACAAGCATCCATCTTTCCGGGTCAATCCTAACCTAGGTGTCTACAAGTGTTGGGCGTGTGGCGCATCGGGCGACCTCTTCACATGGGTCATGGCGACGGAAAATGTCGACTTCGCCGAAGCCCTGAAAATTTTGGCCCAGATTGCTGGCGTCAAACTCAAATCAAGCCGAAAGAGCGAACCAGGCGAACTCGACAAGAAGCAGAACGCGATCGAAGAGTCTCTTTCCTACTTCCGGTCTCAGCTAGCTAAGTCATCTCACGCTCGAGACTACTGCCGCAATAGAGGCCTCGACGAAGAAACCCTTGACAAGTGGGAGATCGGATATGCCCCAGATGTACCTTCGGCACTAGCCACTCACTTAAAAAAACTTGGGCACGCTTTGCCGACATGTCAAGACCTCTTTCTCGTGGAGAAAGACGCTCAGGGCGGCTACTTCGACAAGTTCCGGGGCAGACTTATGTTTCCTATCCGCGACGACCGTGGCAGACTCGTCGCATTCGGTGGGCGACTACTTGGCGACGGACATCCGAAGTATATCAATAGCGGGGAAACCCCACTTTACAACAAGGGTCGCGTACTCTATGGGTTCCATGTGGCAAAGAACAATATGGCCACGTCGAAACAGGCTGTGCTGGTTGAGGGCTACCTGGACGTTATGGCTTGCCATCGGGCTGGGGTGACAACAGCCGTGGCCAGCCTTGGCACGTCTCTCTCGGCCGGCCAAGTCGCACTACTCAAGCGCTGGTGCGAGAAGGTCGTCATCCTCTACGACAGCGACGATGCTGGGCAAAAGGCGGCCGAAAGGGCGTGTGAACTCCTGTCCGAAGGCGGGCTCCAAGTAAGAGTCGCCTTGGTCAGTTCAGGAAAAGATCCTGACACTCTCTTGCGTGAACACGGGCCCGAAGCAGTCCGCCACTCGGTGGACAACCCCTTGAGCTTGACCGCTTACCTCTTGAAGCAACTTGAGACAAGAAAGGATCCAGGCGAGGAAGAGTTCTGGGACGAGGCAGCCGAAATCATCGCAAAAGCCAAGAAGCACCAAGACGTCGTCGGAATCATTGATGCCCTCACATCAAAGTTTCCCTTTACTCAAGACAGGTCGGTCGCCCGGCTATCGATTGAGCGCATGGTCAAAGCTGTCCGCGCCAGGATGAGAAAAGGACAACCCCGTCCCGAAAAGGCACCGATTACAGGAATCCGTCCAGGATTAAAAGGCTTCGAACAAGCCGTGTTCAAGGCACTGCTTTTGCTTGATCTTAGGGATGAAGCCCTCCAAACATGCCGGCGGAACCAACTCTTTGTCACACACGATGGCCGCAGGTTTGCTGAAGTCATGTCCAGAGCGTTTCCGGACGGCTTTGGCCGCCGTGCCACACGAGAGTGGGTGCCGGACGTTCCTGACAACGATCTCAAGTCCCTGTTGGAGGGATTTGAATTAGAGGTCTTGCCTAACCGGGCGCTCGTTTTGATTGGACAGGACGCCTTCCATGGAGCTGTACAACGCATGGTCGACCTTGAGGAGGAGCGGACGAGGATCGACCTGAAAACCTCCGCTTCCTCAGATTTGGACGCACGCCATGCGTTACTCGACCGGATCAAAAAAGCCAAAGGTGGCCAATAGGTTCAGTCGCGGCGGGCCGCGACCAACATTCGACGCCACTTAGGCTGAGCGAGATCGTCAGTGTTCACTCCGCGGCGTCCTGAGCTGGAATGGATGAAAAAAGCGTGGTCGTCGCGGAAACCCAGAAAGATTCCGGTGTGCCCGATGTACCCTCGCTTTGAATCCCAAAAATAAAGCCTGTCTCCTGGCTGAAGCTCTTCCAGACGGTTAACCGGTGTTCCGACCAAGGCTTGCTGTCTGGCGGTGCGAGGCAGGTCGACGCCGATCTGCCCAAAGAGCTTTTTGACAAACCCAGAACAATCGATGCCGCGTTGCAGGTCGTTGCCACCCCACTTATATGGCGTTCCAATGAAATTGAAGCTGTAGTCAAGCATCTGCTGCTTGCTGCTTCCTGTCCTGGACGTTGTGTTACCTGTCCGGTTCGACATGGCGACAGTTGGCGACTCGGGGTCAGGTGTGGCCTTGACCCTGACGTCATATGGGAGCCGGGCGACCTTGTCCGCTTGGACATAGCCATACCGACCGTTCAACAACAAGACTTTGAGCCAGCCATCTTGCTTGGCCGTGTTAATGACCAAGTACTGAAACTTTTTGGTTCGGAAGTAGACACGCGACTTGGGGCTAGTCGTCGCATGGATATTGAGTTCTTCGATCGTCTGGCCTAGCTTGCCAACGACCTTTCCTTCTCCTCCAAACGCCAACCCTGGCAAAAGGGCCACGCAACTCAAAAACTTGACTCGCATTATGGTTACTAGACAATTTTCGGCACAAGTTCAGTTCGTGCTTAGAGCAGTTTACCTTCAAAGGAACCGAAATAGGCTCGATGCCATGGCACTACGAGGGTTTCGGTACACTCGTTCCTATGGTCCTATCGGCCCTCCTCGTCTTCTTGCAGTCCGAGCCGCCCAAAGGTGCCATCGTGCTCTTTGACGGAAGGGACGCCTCACAGTGGCACCATCGCGGGAGCAACGAGGCATGCAAATGGGACATAGCCGACGGTTGCCTCGTGGTCAGGGCCGGGACTCCAGACTTGATGACAAAGCAGGAGTTCAAAGACTACAAGCTCCATATCGAGTTCTGGCTCCCCAACATGGAGGGACAGAAAGACCAGGCTAAGGCCAACAGTGGCGTCTACCAGCATGCGAGGTATGAGATCCAGATACTAGACAGCTGGAAAAACCCGACTTACAAGTACGGGGGCTGCGGTGCGATTTATGGCCAATACGATCCAGCCTCCGACGCAATAGTTCCTCCCGAAACCTGGAACACTTACGACATCACATTCATCGCCCCGCGATTGGACAAGCTTGGCAAGACCAAGTCTAAGCCTCGAATGACCGTCTACCACAACGGGATCCTTATTCACAAAGACGTAGAAATCGAGGGCAGCTCAACCACATCTGGACTTGACAGACCAATGTCGACTGAGGGCCCTGTGTTACTCCAAAACCACGGCTGCCCGATTCGGTTTCGCAATATCTGGCTGCTTCCCATAAAGTCAAAATGAGCCACGTTACGAGAAGGGCCGTGTTGAAAGGCTCACTGGCGGCAGGGGCCGGACTAACTTTGACAAAGACTCTCGCAGCATCGAACACCATGGACAAATTTGAGATGAAATTCGCCCCCCACTTCGGTATGTTTTCCCAACATGCCGGGAACGACCTCGTCGACCAGCTCAAGTTTGCCGCCGACGAAGGATTCACGGCTTGGGAAGACAATGGCATGGGAGGGCGCGGGGTGTCGGACCAAGAAAGAGTCGCGAAGGCAATGACGCAGCTCGGTATGACGATGGGAGTGTTCGTCGTCAATCCAGAGTCGGCGTGGGCCACCAACCTGACAACTGGTGACCAAGGAGCAGTTGACAAGTTTGTTGGCGAGTGCAAGTCTGCGGTCGAAATCGCCAAACGGGTCAATGCCAAATGGATGACTGTTGTGCCCGGAAAGCTGGCGCATTCGTTAGAAATGGGATTCCAGACTGCCCATGTCGTTGACGCTCTGAGACGCGGTGCCGAAGTCTTTGAACCCCATGGCCTGGTCATGGTCTTAGAGCCACTGAACCCTTGGCGAGACCACCCGGAGCTGTTCCTTTCTAAAGTGCCGCAGGCCTACGAAGTGTGCCGGGCGGTGGACTCGCCCAGCTGCAAGATCTTGATGGACATGTACCATCAGCAGATAACTGAAGGAAATTTGATCCCAAACATGGACGCTGCATGGTCAGAAATCGCTTACTTCCAAATTGGCGACAATCCGGGACGAAACGAACCTCTTTCCGGAGAAATCAACTATAAAAACGTGTTCAAGCACATCCATGACAAAGGGTTCTCAGGAGTCCTTGGCATGGAGCATGGGAACAGTGACGCTGGAAAGGCGGGAGAAAGAAAAGTCATCAATGCGTACAGAACCTGCTCTAACTGGTCGTAGCCAAAGGCTTGTCAGCAGTTTCTATAGAGAACTGTCTGTCGTAGAGCATTTTGTATATGCCGCTCCGTGCAAGTAGATCGTCGTGTTTGCCGTGCTCTACGAGTTTTCCTCCATCGATGACAAGGATTTGGTCGGCATGGACGATCGTCGACAACCTGTGCGCGATGGCAAAAGTCGTCCGACCTTTCATCAAGGTCGACAATGCAGCTTGAATCTGTCGTTCTGTCTCGGTGTCGAGAGCCGAAGTCGCTTCATCAAGGATGAGCACCCGGGGATCCTTGAGGATTGCCCTCGCAATGGCCAGCCTTTGTTTCTCGCCACCACTTAGCTTATAGCCTCGCTCACCGACAACAGTGCCATAGCCGTCCGGCAGTGAAACGACATGTTCGTGGATTGCAGCAAGCTTGCAAGCGTGGGCAAGCTCTTCGTCGCTGGCGCCAGGTCGACTGACCAAAAGGTTGTCTCGGATCGAAGCATGGAGAAGGTATGTCTCCTGAGTGACGGCGCCTACACACTGCTGTAGCGAAGAAAGGGTCACGTCACGGACATCGTGCCCGTCGATGGTCACCGATCCCGATTCGACGTCCCATAAGCGAGGGATCAGGTAAGTGAGTGTCGTTTTCCCTGCTCCAGACGGCCCGACAAGCGCTATCAATTGTCCAGAAGTGGCGCGGAAACTGACATCTTCGAGGTTTGGAGACTCAAGCTCAGGTGAGTAGCGAAACCCAACATTCTTGAATTCGACATCCCCTTTCAGTACCATCGGATCGAGCACGGTAGCTCCTTCCTTGTCGAAAATATCCTGTTTCAAGTCTTCATATTCGAACACCCTCTCAAAAAGAGCATATGACGAAATGATTTCGACCTGGGCATTCATCAGTCCTGTCAAAGGAAAAAACAATCGGGTTTGGAGGAACGTGAATCCGACGAGCGTCCCGACTGACAACGCATCACCGTGCTTGATCATCATCCAACCAGCGAACCAATAAACAAGGGCCGGGGAAAGGGATGTGATGATTCGGAACAGACCGAACATGGAGTACATCAAGACCTGGGCCTTGATCTGCCAATCGGCAAGAGAGCGGTTCTCTTTGTCAAATTTTTGGCTGACTACGTCCCGCCTTCCTGTCGTCTTGGTCAACATGACCCCGGAAACGGACAGAGTCTCTTGGATCATAGAGTTCACTTCTGCCGTCTGCTCTTGGACTCCTGTGCGGACCTTCCTTGCGAAGTTTCCGACCTTCGATCCCATCCATCCGACAAGTGGCACCAGCGAAATGCTGAGCAAGGTCAGCCGCCAATCCATCATGACCATGGCGATCAAGGTGGTTAGGACAATTCCGAGGTTTGAGACAGCGTCGGTCAGGGTCGAACTCACGACTTGCTGGATCCCGCCTACGTCACTGATCATACGAGTTTGGATCTCGCCAGTCTTTGTGCCCGTGAAAAAGGCTAACGGCATGCCTTGCAAGTGCTCATAAAGCCGCAACCTCATATTGCACATGATCTCTTGGCCCAAAACTACACTGTAGTAGCCATACAGTAAGGTGAATCCAGCTGCTGCCAGGGTCGCAACGACTGTCAGCACCGAATAAAGGGTCAATGTGTCCAAATTTCGCGCTGCTATGCCGAGGTCGAACACTGATTTCAATAGGTAGGGAGGGACAATGCCAAGCCCAACACCTATGAACATTGTGAGAAGGGTTTTGGCGACCAAGGGCTTATGGGGGAGGAACAGTCTGCCGATTCGACGCAATGTGACGCGGTCAAGTTTTGTAGACTTGTCGGCTGTCGGTGCCCCATATCCCATCATCGCCATAGACTATTGAGTTTGAAGTCTTGGTCCCAGCAGGCGTGGGCATGGCTTGCGCCCTGTTCGGCGACATACTGTGTCGATGAAGCAAAAAGGCCCCCCAGTGCTCATTGGCCTCGCCGGTGGCTCCGGAAGCGGAAAGACTTTTCTTGCACGTCAAATTCAGGTTGAAGCCGGCGCGGACAGCGTGGCCTTACTCGGAATGGACCAGTATTTCCGACCACGACAGAACGACGACGATGATACGAGAGTCAACTTTGACCATCCCGCATACATCGACTTCCGCGCACTGATCCGAGACATCAAGTCTCTTCGCATCCGAAAGAAAGTTCTTGCGCCAAGCTACGACTTTTTGACACAGACGAGTCAGCCAAAGTCAATCGAAGTCGAACCACGGGACATCGTTATTGTCGAAGGTTTGTTCGTTTTAGCCCAACCCGTCCATAAACTGTTCGACCTCACATGCTTTCTTGACGTGGCCCCAGATCAAAGGCTCCTCGGGAGAATATTACGTGACAACGCCGAGAGAGGGGCCGGTTTGGCCGAAATAGTTGACCGGTACCAGCGATACGTCAGACCTGCGTATGATGTGTTCGTGGCGCCGACCATGCATAACGCAGACGTCGTTGTAGACTTCACTTACAGACGGGCGATGTTCACTGCCATGCTTGCTCATATGGCGTCGGACTACTCCAAAGGAGTCCTCGACCTACAGCGGCTGATCGAAAGCGTCAAGCAGGAGTCGTTTCATATGGGTTACCGGCCCGAACAAGGCATCATGCCGATCACTGCCGACATTTTTCAGCTGGCCAAAGCCTATCCGCCGACGCTGCTGCCGACAGGAGTCCCTACTCAGCAGCCCTCAGAGCCCAGGCTCTTCATTCACAATCACACTAAATGAGGCAGAAGTCTAGTCAACTGAACGGCAAAGTCTTGTGTTGGTTGGCGACGGTAGACCCGCAGGGCAGACCAAATGTGTCTCCAAAAGAAGTTTTCGCCCAAGTCGGATTAGATTCCTGGGCAGTAGCGAACATTGCCTCGCCAGGAACCGTTGCAAACATCCGGACCAATCCCGCTGTCTGCCTCGCGGTCGTTGACATTTTCACCCAAAGAGGTAACAAGTACCGTGGCACTGCCACTATCGTCGAATCTAGCGATGCAGACTTCCCAGATTTGGCCAGACCACTTGCCGCCATCGCTGGCACCGCCTTCCCAATCAAGTCAGTTATCCTTATCCGTATCACCGAGACCGAAGACATCTTGGCTCCCAGTTACTGGCTTTGCAGCGAGACGACAACTGAGGCGTCACAAACGGTGGCAGCGCTAAAGACTTATGGGGTCAAGCCCTTAGAGTGAGTTTTCCTGGACTATTGCGTAACTCTCCCAGGGTTGGCTCGTTCTACCCTTGAGGGACTCGATGTTTTCTGCTGCATGTTTGTTGTTTGCGCCTTCGGTACCGCGATTGGTGTTCTGGGCACCGCTGACCGAAGGGCCCATGGCCAAGGTTAGTTTCGCGGTAGGCAAAGTGATGGGGGACGGAGCCATGACCCCACAAGGGTTCCAATCTGGCGGAAAGAACGGCGTCCTTTTCTTCACGGACCAGCCTCAGTTCGCACTAGGAGGGTCGTTCTCGATACAAGCTACAGTTAAGTTTGAGAGCCTCCCATCCAATGGGACGTCGCCAGCAGGACAGCTGGTTTTCCGAGGCGACGACCGGAACGGGCTCGACAATTACTCGCTCAATCTTGGGAACGACGGCTACTATACGTTCTGTTTCAATTCGGCGGACGGACAGGGGTTTGGGATACGCACTAAAGCCACGGCGGGCAAATGGCAGACGGTCTTGGGTGTATTAGACACTCATGCCCGAGAAGGCCGGCTCTATGTCGACGGGTTCCTCGTCGCACAGTCGGCCGCCCTGGTTCTGCCCGTCATCGAATTGGTCAAGGACCAGAACCCCGGCCTTTCGATCGGCAATGTCCAAAACCCGCTTGGTGGAGTGCACAACCAGCCGTTCAAGGGCCTGATAAAGGACGTCAAATTGTGGAATGGGGCCGTTATTCCTAGCGATCCCCGCTAACGCCAGACAGTCGTCGCGGGAATGAGCTGAACTGGCCCGATCAGGCCCGAGTCCAACAGTGGCGCATCCTTATCGAAAAACCTCCAGGTCGTGAATGTCGTGCGGTTCGTCTTTGGCCACGACTTGCCCAGCCATGCAGGCCACTCACTAAGGGGCCCGTTCGGGTAGCTCGCAATTGGAGGATAGGCTTCGTCGCCAATCAATCGGTTGGGCCATAGGTTGGTGACCTTGACTTCAAGTTTGTTTATTCCCCACTTCACATGGTTCGTGACATCAAGCCTGAACGGTGCCTTCCAGAGTGGTGGGAAAGTGTGCCCGTTCACGGTAACCTCTGCAAAATTCTTGACTTTGCCGAGATCCAAGTATACGGACTTGTTTCTGTGCCAGTCGAATGACGTAGTATAGGTGGCCGTTCCCGAAAAGTGCTTGACCCATTCGACCTTCGCGTTAGGCCACGAGAAAAGGGACGGAGTATTCAGCGTGACCTGTCCACGAGTTTTCGGAAACACGACAGTCCATTGAAGCTCTGGAATCTGAGGGTCTGCCATAACTTTGACATTCTCCAATGCTCCGTCCGAGCTAGACAAACGGTACGTCCCTGATTTCCATAGTGTCAGGCCATTTTCGCTCCAGCTCCAATCAAGTAAACCGTACTCATCATTGTTCGCCACGAAGACAAGAACCTCGTTTTCGCCGACCGTACGGTTTTGTGTGACTCCATTGAGTTGGAAAGTGACGACGAGCCGCTTGACATGGTTGAACGTCGGGTCGCCAAAGTTACCGTTGGTCGCCGCGACCTCGGTCGCTCCGGCAGCCACCATCGTACGCACTGTTTCGGAAACATCCACGCCACCCGTTCCATCGACAGCCTCATAGCGTGCGCTTAGGACCTCGATTCTAGGAGGAGTTGGTTCCTGTCCGTCATCGCCCAGCCTTGAAATCTTTGACCAGTGACGGTTGGAGGCCTTCTTTCGGAAGACGACGAAAACTGAACCTGCTGTGTCAAGTGGCAAGGTCAGCCTAGTTCGCTCCCCATTCGACTCCCAAACAGGCGCCCGAGACCTGCTCCCGGTCATAGGATCCCAAATCTCCGGGGCTTTGCCCTCGACCCTGAATGTTACGTTAGCCAAGACGGGCTTGTGAGCCGGGTTTGCGACGAAGTAAATGTCGTCGTCTCCATCCCGCCTATGGATCCAGTTCAGGTGTGGCGCGCACTCGACGTCTGGCGCGAGCCCGGTCTCCTTGATGACCCTTCCTAGGTCGACGGCTTCGTCGTTGTAGAGCGCCCCCAAGCCCGTGACCTGCTTGCCACCTGGACCCCAAAGTTGGCTCACGGCACCAGCCACCGTCGCGTCTGTCAAATGAGGCCTAGCCAGTCCAGGCGAATCTATTGGTTTCGGACCGACCACGATGGCGCCGCTCTGGACCAATGAAGAAATCTTCAGGAAGACCTCGTGGCTCATGACCTTTGAGTCAGGCAGCACGAGAAGCCGATATGTCATGCCGTTTGGTAGCCGGATCCGACCGTTCGTCACAGAAAGCTGTAGGAAGTTCGCTTTGTCGCAGAGATCGTAGTCATAACCAACTGGTACCACCGACCCTTTCAGGAATGGAGGATCGTTTGGTGAGTCTTCGCCCGCGAAGGCCAGGACATCGGCGACAAACCTGCCCGACTGAAGCAAGGCCTCGCACCGAGCGATGTAGTCCATCCATTCTTTGCCTTGGCTCCACCAAGTGATGGTGCGCTCAAGGTTCATGCCCCAAGGCCCCATCGTCATTCCTGGATTCAGTCCCGTCCAAGGCTGATGCGTGTAACGGTGAAAGATGTACCTGTTCACACCGTAGCAGAACATCTTGTCGCCAAGAGTCTTGATCGAATAGGGGTCCACAAGCCACCTCCCCCTTCTGTCGTCGGCCGTGAACGACTCAGCCCCAACCACTTTTCTTCCGTTCGTGTGCGCGGCAGACGCGGCCAACTTGACGGTTTCGCCGAGCCAATCCCCTACCCAGAACTCTCCCATAGGAATATCGGCCAAACCGCTCGCCTGGAGATTGTCGAACGTACCGTTCCCATATCCTTCGTTTGAATAAAGAAGGCCGTTCTTGTTGCATAGCTCCTTGAAATAGAGGAAGTAGTTTTCGTAGAACAGGTCCGATATTGTCTTGCGGTAGTCCCACAGCGCGTGCCCTGTTTTGAAGCCACTCTCAATGACCCGTCCGGTGAGCATCGGCAGCCACTTGATGACGCTATAACCGCGGCGCTTTTCGAATTCCTCCGCAAACTTCGGTGTCCAAGTCTGGCTACCGACCTCGTAACTGTCTATCAGGGCGTTGTTGAGGCCAAATGGCCCTACTTTGCCGTTTGACTTGAGCACTGTGGCCATCATTCCGCCCCAAAACTCATCCATAGCGGAACGACTCAGCTTGTCAACCTCGAGCCCTCTACCGGGGACTGGAGCAGGAGCGTTGACCGCTCCTGTCGGCGTGTGCCCGAATCGCAGGATAGTCCAATCGCCCTCTGGCACCCGCCACGTCAGGTTCCCGCCAGAGCCTGTCGAAACCACTTGGACGTCTGCCAACGGGATCGCAGAGTCCAAGGGCGTGTCTAAGTTCTGCGGGAGGTGGTCGCCGCGGTCAAACCCGGCTTGCGCTCGAATGTTCGGGATCCGGTAGGCGGAGTTCTTGGGATCCTTGACAGCGAGGACGACGATGTCGCGATAATGACCGTGGTTCGTAGGCGGCTGTGGCAACTGACCCTCAAACGTCGAAGGTCCATGGATCCGTGTTTCAGACCAAGTGACGTTCTGCATTGCCGCCGCTGGGCTGACCCATTCCCCGCCGCTGCTCGACCACCCAGCGCAGTTGTGCACACAGATTTCGATCCCGAGTCGTTTGGCCTCTTTGAAAGCGTGAGCGATGCAGTCTTTCCATTGCGGTGACATGAAGGGCACCTGTCCCGCTGGGATGCCAACCTCAACATTGAATATCTGCGCCCCGCCGATCCCTATGGCTTTCATGGCTTCGAGGTCTGCAGTGATTCCCTCCTTAGAGATATTCCCGTTGATCCAGTGCCACCAGGTGTGCGGCTTGGCGGACTGGGGCGGTTTTGCAAACGTGGATTCAAGTGGGGTCTGAGCTGGAGCCAGGCATGTGGCTACCAATGCCAAACTAACGGAAGATCGCCAAGACATGGCTGACTTTACCTAGTGCGCCAGGGCCAAGGGCATCCTGCCGACAAGATGCCGGTGGTCCATGGGGCCACGTCGGTTGAGGCGAGCAGAGGTCAGTCTGTGAGGGCACAATCTGATCAGTCGACCAGCATGGCTAGAGTGGTTGAGGTAAGCGTTGAAAAGAACATTGTCTTCGCAACTGAACCTGGGAGCCAGAATCGTGTCATCACGTTGCTAACAACCACCGTCGATGTTCCGGAAGGCACCGCGGTGCGGGTCTACAACACGTCAAGTGACGATGCTTGATATACCGAGAAGGTTAAGTTGGACTCTTTCGGCACCGAGCACGCTCTCGACTGGGCGCGATTGGGCGAGTCTGTGTTCATGGGCGGCGCGTATAAGTCCGTCGTCCATATCTTCGCCTTCGTCGCACAATGAGACTAGCGACTCCGAGCCAGGTAACAAGCATTGTCCCTGGCTCGGGCACAACTCAGATCGTCGTGTTCCAATACACCTAGGGAGCGGTTCCGGCAACACTCCCTTCTTGTCGAAAAGCGAGCTCGTCGATATCCGACCAATCGATGGAACTTCCCACAAATCCATCGCGCCTAAATTCTAAGTCAACAGGCCCCGTACCGAACTGTTCAATTACCTCCGACTTTCCTAGTCTGTCAGCGACCCTCAGGCTCCAAACCTGAGCGAAGATGTCAGTTGGAACGGTGCCTAGGTCAACCTCAAATAGCCGCCCGGGACTTTGAAAACTGGAAGGGTCTAAGTTCATTGGCAACCATTGATCACCATCATTCTGGACAATGGGTTACGTCGACATATTTCTGGGGCAAGGCACTGTG
>JAEURO010000047.1 GCA_016788345.1 Chthonomonadaceae bacterium | reverse complement strand
GGCTCGAACTGGCGCGTTCACGGCATAGGCGGCTGCAACAACTTCGCTTTGCTGCACTGGGCCATAGTGGGGCAGGAGCACATAGGTGAACTTATGGATCCCCATGTCGCACATCGGGTCGGGTGCCTTAGGTGATCGAAGAAGGGTCAGCCGCAAAGTGTCCCCCAACGAATCGTAACCATATTTACCGGTATTGATCAAGGCGGCTCCGTGTCCGCTTTCGCTGAGGTCGGCCCACTTTTGGGCGCAGACTTCGAACTTCGCCATGTCCCAGGTCGTGTTCCTGTGGGTTGGGCGCTCGACATGTCCGTACTGAATCTCAAAAGTCGCCCTTTGAGAATTGACACTCAAAGGAAAAGCGACCTTGAGCATCCGCTCGTCCTCTTGCCAGTCGATCCAGGTGTCAAACCTGACTCCAGGTGTCGGCCCGAGGCTGATCCGCTGCTTGATCATCGACTTCCCAAACTTTTTGACAAGTTCGACAGCCACACGGACTGGTCCGCGCTCCACGACTTCGAACGATTCGCTCCTGACCAGGTCGACTTTCGTTTCCAGAGCGTAGGCGTCGATGTCCCATGCGTCCCAGAAAAGAGGTTTGTCTTCAAAAATCTGGAACAGGTTCGCAAGCTTTCCTTCGGCGACAAACTCGGTCGGCACGTCGTCCAAACTCTGCAGGCTTGTGATGTTGCCATTGGCGTCGAACCTGACCGCAAACTCCGTGTTTTCGATGCGTCTGGCTGCCTGTTTCAGCCTGTTCGTGTAGGTTGGTGCCCGCTCACTGAACTCTCCGAGGGTGACGGCCCCAAGGGCGGCCATGGGAGTCGGGAAAACCAGTTTGCGTTCGTCGAACTCATCGACCAGCTGGACTGGCAACACTTCGCCAGCAACGACAAGAGATTGAGGGGCTTCCGCGTCGTCCCATTTGACTTCGGCTTGTGACGGCAGCACGCTGTTGTGGAAGATTGCCAAAGGCCGTTTCAGGTCGGACGAGTCTAACTTCGAGCCGAGATTTTTCAAGCGATCTGAAAGGACCTGTCCCGCGATCTGGTTCACCTGCCTGTAGTCCCGGGCACTATCTTCATAGACCTCCCGAACGGAAGAGCCTGGAATGATGTCGTGAAACTGGTTGAGCAGGACCAACTTCCAGGCAAGCTCAAGTTCTTTTTTTGGGTAGTCCATATCTGAGACTGCCGCCAACCATTCAGCGTCCCGCAGTAAAAACTCGCACTCGCGGTTGGCGCGTTTGTTGGCGGCTTGGGACGTATAAGTCCCTCGATGCAACTCGAAGTAGAGTTCGCCTGACCACGTGCATAAGTCGTTGCTGGCCGCCATGGCTTCTCGGAAGAACTCAGAGGCCCTCTTTTTCTGCGCGACCGCGGGCAGGCCTGGCGCACGCCTTGCGCGACGCAGGAACTCCAGGTGCTGCTCGGTCGGCCCTCCCCCGCCATCGCCGTAGCCGTACACGTATAAAGACATGTCGCTCCGGCCGGCGTCCTTGAACTTTCTCACGCTTTCGGCAATCTCCTTGGGCGTGCAATTGCCGATATAGGTGTCCGCGGGCAGAAAGTGGGTCCAAACCGAGGTTCCATCGATGCCCTGCCACCAGAAAGTGTGGTGCGGGATCTTGTTCCACTGGTTCCAACTGAGCTTTTGTGTCAGAAACGCCTTGATGCCAAACTTCGATAGAATCTGCGGGATGGCGGCCGAGTAGCCAAAGACGTCTGGCAGCCACATGTCGATGGTCTCGACCCCAAACTTTTGTTTGAAGTACCGTTTGCCATAGAGGAACTGGCGGATCAAAGATTCGCCGCCGCTCAAGTTACAATCGGCTTCGACCCACATCGAACCAAGCACCTCCCACTGGCCCTTACGGACAGCCCGCTTGACGAGGTTAAAGAGGCGCGGCTGGTCTTGTTCCAACCATTCGTACTGGCTCGCTTGGGAGTGGACGAAAACGTGCTCGGGATAGCGGTCAGCCAGCGCTAATTGGATGGCGGTCGTGTGGGTCATCTTTTGCTTTGTGATCCTCAGCGGCCAGAGCCAAGCCGTGTCGAGATGGGCATGACCGACGGGCACGATCTCGTGGGCCATCTCGTCCGGCAGCGTCGAAAGAACCTCCTTCAGCACCCTTCTACAGGTGGCAATGGTCTTGCGGTTGTCTGCGCGAAACTCGTTGCACACCTGGTTCATGGCTCGCAACAAAATGCCCCTCGCCGGATTGCGTTCTTCTATCGCCTCATAGAGGCTGAGGCAGAAGGCCAAGTCGTAGACGAGGCCAGACGTTTCCTCATCCAGGGCCACGAGCCAGAGGCCCCGAAACACCTCAGGAAGCGGCGTCCTGGGCTTTTCGCGCCCATGCACACTCGTTTCGGCATTGTGGGCAAACGCCGTCAATTCCAAGCCTAGGATCTCGCCGCCGACGGCACGGTCTCTGAGGCGGCAAAAGAGGTGTGCGTAATCCAAGCCGCCGACCGCCTCGCCGTCCATCCAGACAGTCGCTTCGAAGTTGGGTTCCTTAAGGCCCCAGACCTGCGTGTCTCCATGGCACAAGGCTATGGATCTGCCAGACCAAGCGTCCGGGACCGTGACGGTGGCCCTGAACTGACCGTCTGCATAGGCGGGGCCCCAAGCGAAACCTGCCCCGATGTCTCGCCAGACCCCATTGTCGAGAAACACAGTCGGAACCTGAACCTGGTCTATTACGACCAAGGGTTTCAATCCGCTCTCCAAAAACTGCCGGACGCGATCCACAGTCAGGCTAGGGTGCTTCTGCATAGCGAGTGTTGGAGGTTACCTGAGGTATAACCGGAGAGTGGAGAGAGGGGAGCGCGTCGCGTGCGCGGCAGTCTTGGCATGCCTATATCTGCGAGGATCGCCATATAACAAGGGCGTGTCGCGGCGAAGGTTTGGGTCGGTCCTCGATCGCATGATGTCCCGGCCGGTCAGCCTGGTAGACGCTGCCCAATCCCTGCGCGATGTCGCACTCCATGACGAGGCCTGGTGCCTCGAAACCCCTGGGGCACTCGATTGGGCCGCGAGGTTAGTGGCAGACCATCGTGTCATGACGCTGGCTTGTACCGACTACCCCCAATCCTGGGCACGCAGATTGAAAGGCAGAGCCGTGCCAGCGTTATGGAGGTCGGGCCATCTCCCTCAGTGTAAGTATGTCGCAGTCATCGGGTCCCGGTCACCGAGCCCGCTCGAATCGCGGGTCGCACGTCAAGCGGGCGAAACGCTCGCAAGCGAAGGGCTGGCACTTGTCACTGGCGGGGCCGTGGGCTGCGACCAGGCGGCCCTGGAGGGCCTGGCCACAGCAGGCGCACGAGGACGGTCGGTCGTCATGCTTCCATGTGGCCTGCGCCGGGCCGACACTAGGCTCCCTTCGGCCTATTTGGCTTGCGCTGAGCCGAACGCCCCATTCGCGACCGGGCTTGCCATGGAGCGCAACACCCTGATCTACGCCTTGGCCGATATGGCCTTTGTCATCGGACCGCGTCTGGGTGAAGGAGGCAGCTGGGTTGGGGCGGTAGAGTGCCTGCGCCGGCGCCTCACCCCTGTTGTGGTCTATGCCGAGCCAGGCAACCCTTCGGTGCCTGCGCTTGTCAGGATGGGCGCGACCCATGCTGCAACTTGGATGGACGTTGCGAGGCTAGTCAAGTCAGTTTGCGACTTGACTGGGTGTGACCTCGGCCACCCTCGCTTACCTGGGACAGGGGACTCATGGGCGAGCCCCGGCCCCTGGTCATAGCCTAATTGCCAGTGCGCCTGCGATTGCGGCCGCGATCGCATCGGCGACATCGTCAGGCTTTGGTGCGGCGTCGAGGCGGAGCAGCTTAGTCACCATGTACTGCACCTGACGTTTGTCTGCCCCACCATGCCCGACGACTGCCAGCTTGATTTCGGTCGGCGTCATTTCGCGACACACCACCCCGTGGGTCTCCAGCACGAGCTGGATGACTCCCAGCGCTTTGGCGACATCAATGCCGGTCGTTTGGTTCTTTGTAAAAAACAACCTTTCGCACACCGCAAGGTCAGGTTTTGTCTGCCTCACTAACTCACTTATTTGGGTGAAAATAAGGGCCAGTCGGGCAGACGTCTCGCCCTTTGGGGTCTTTATGAGCCCAAAGTCCATCGCCATGAGCCTCGAACCTGTCCGGTCGATAAGCCCGTATCCGATCCTCTCAAGGCCAGGGTCTATCCCTAGAACTGTCACCGTAACAGTCCGCGGTCAACGACGCCCACGTACCAAGGGTCGCCTTCTTGGTCGGGTGTCAGGTGCCAGTCGTATAGGTATCCGTCGACTAAATTGAGGTCAGCAAGCCGCTGGTCCAGGTCGCCTGAAGTGACCCAAGTCTCGCGCAACACGGGGTACCAATCGATGGGCAGAGGCGATTGCCAGTACCTGTAGTCGTCTGACACGTCCAAAATAACGAGCTTGACGATATTGAACTTCCACAAGTCCGGAAGGATCAGGGCCATGACTCGACCTCCATGTCGCTCACTTCAATAGAGACGGGGACGGGGTGTCAAGAGGCGCGCAGCCCTGCGGGTTCAGCGCAAATACTGGACTTGTGGCCTCTCAGCCGTTCACCGGTCGCCACGTGAACTAAAAGCGCCAGCCGGCTCGTCCAACTATCAGGGCTGGATGAGGTAAGCTGGCAGACGCCAGACAGGCCCCGCCGATATGACGTGTACACAGTGTGGCCATGCGAGCACCTTGAGTGAAAAGTTCTGCTCCCAATGCGGGTGGCCGGTCGATCCTGTCCAATGGGAATCTCGACAGGTGGCCGTTGCGGCAGACCTTTCCTTGGGGCTCGTGCGGTTTGGCGAAGGCAAATTTTCAGAGGCGCTCGCCTTGGCCGAATCTGTCTTGGCGGCCGACCCCGACCATGTGCCTGCACTCGCCCTGAAAGGAGACAGCCTCGAACGCCTAGGCGACTTAGACAGTGCGCTGGCTTGCTATGAAAACGTCGTGACCTTGAGGCCGGACTCGCCCTTGGACCGCATCCGGGTCGCCCAATTGAAAAAGGCAGTCGCGCAACCCTTGCTCGCTGTCGGGGCCAAGCCCGACAAGAGGCACAGCTGGATCACAATGGCAGCCTTGGCCGTCTTGTTGGGTTCAGTTGGGTCGGCCTTCGCGATCCTGAACCGACCGGACACGTCGGTTCAACATACGACGAAGGAACCAGCAAACGTGGCCAGCACGCCATTCACATCGCCTGCGCCGGTTCCCAATAAGCCGAAAACAAACGGCTTGGCAGAAGCTGGCGGCCTACCCGCAGACCCAAACGCCAAGCCCGAAGACAAGAAGGAGCCAGACAAAGGCCCTGTCAGTACGGTCACTAAGAGCATGGCCGTCCCTTATACAGGGACGCGTTTGCCCGACATGTCCAGTTCGGACAGTGGCTATCGACCCGTCACGCCCGAGGTCGAAGTCACTCCTGAAGCCAGCCGGCCGAAAAAGGACGCAGAGCCTAACGACCCGAAGCCGAATGAAGTTCAACCATCCGGGGCACCCAAAACAGGAGAGAAACCTCCGGCACCCATAATTGATATCAAGCCGAGCCAACCAGATCCTAAGACCGTCGGAGGTTCAGAAGAACGAGACGAAGGTGGGAATGAGTCCACGGCTCTCATTCGTGTGGCACGACGCCATTTCTTGGCAGGTGATTACGACAAGGCCGCCAAGTCCTACGAACGGGCGATCAGGCTGGGTGCTGGGACAGCAAGTGCGTATCACCGCTTGGCTCAGTGCTACGTCAACCTTAAGCAGCGACCCGACGCCCTTGGCGCCTATGAAAAAGCTCTCAATGGTTATCAAAGGCTTTTAGACGGAGGGGTCGGCGACAGAAGGCTCTACGAGAGTTACATTGAGGAATGTCGACAGGCCATCAAGCTCTTGCAATAAGGTGTATGACCCGGTGCGCTTTCTGTCTGGCCGTTGCCCTTTCAGCCACAGTCGCAAGTGCCGCCCCTGATTGCCTTGTCGTTCAGATCAAGGTGCCGATGGTCGGAGACAAAGACCCCAATTTTTCTGTCGGCCCTTTTTTGGCCGAGGCCCTTGCGGAAGAGGGCCGAGTTCGACCAGTCCTCTGGTCGCTGACAGATCCAGTCTTCAGAGAATGGACATCAAAAGACGGGTTTGGCGAGTTTCTAACGGCGCCAACCGAACGTGAGGCCCTAGACCGGGCCAGACGCTTGGGCGTGGGCCGCGTAGTCACACTCTATGCACAAAGGACGCCTGACCAATGCGAGGCGATCATCGAGTACTTTTTTGAAGGCAGGCGGGTGTGGAGATATGGCCCTAAGAAACTCTCCGAGATCGCAGCCCAGATTAGCCCGACGACCCCGTTAGACCCTCGGCAGGTACGCAGAATGAGACAATCCGTCCCAATCGGCGTGCCGACGGAAGGTTCGTTCACGGTCTACAAGGACGGCGTCATCGACCTCATTGAAACGGCGAGGTCGCTCGCGAGCACTTGGACAAAGCTTCTTGCCGCTGGCCCGCTAAGCAAGCTGGCCCCACGGCCTACTCCAACAACTGACCTTGGCTCGGCAGACCCCCATCCCATTGAGAGTTGGCCGACTGTGGATCCAGCCAGTGTCCTTTCGGAGGTGTCCAGCCTCAAAGAAAAGGGCCGATACATGCATGCGGTCTCGCTCTTAAGAAGGGCAACTGACAAATCGCCCTTTGATTTCTCAATCCGTCGCGAATTGGCCCTCACATTGGTGGACGCTGGATACTACCAAGAGGCTGGCAAGGCTGCGTCCGCGGCATCGAAACTCGAGCCTCAGAACTCTGAGATATGGCTCGTCTGTGCGAAGGCATGGATATTGGCATGCGAGGCGTCCAAGGCTCAAGACGCCCTCGATCAAGCCCTGGTCAGAGGAGGATCGGGTCCAATCACCATTGAGATCGCCGGTGACATCGATCTTCTCAATGGAAAGCTAGACAGCGCACTCTTCCGATATCTTTCGGCGGGCCCTTCCGCAACAAGCTTTAGGAAGGCCCTGACCCAAGCCCTGCTTGGCGACGAAGCAGAAACCAAGGAGACCCTTTCCAAACTCGGTTCCAGAGCTTTGTCCAACACGGACTATGCAGCATGCGTCGCCATTGCTGGCCAAGCCATGCACCGGTTCGCTGAGCAAGCTCGAAGCGTCCTCCCAGAAATCAGGCTGCATCCAGGAGACGCCCAAACGTTGGAACTAGCCGCAAAAACAGCCAAATTCTCGTCAAGCTTGTCTGCCTTTTGGGCTGCCCTTGTTCCGCCAGCAGACCATGTCGCTTCACATGAAGCTCGCAAATTGGCACATATCTTGCTCGCTCAGGCATGTTTAGAAGCACAAGAGTTTGCCCGGAACAATGACCCAGATTTGGCCGAAGAGTCGGCGGCGACACTCGGCCAGGGTCTAAAAATCCTGTCGGCTGCCGAAGAGAAGTTTCTTTTGGAAAGACGGTACAGCCAATAGGGTCCAGGCAAATCTTCTACGAGAAGAGCCATGCCGACAATTGCCCTCTTTTTCATCACAGTTGTTGTGTCAGCTTGCCTGACTTACTGCCTGACCCGATACCGTAAGTCTGCCAAGTGCCCAATTTTGCTGAACGAGGGGCAAAAAGTCCGGCTGCTAACGCCGTCGGGCGCCTACTGGAGCCATGTCCAATCGCACAGTCCCAAGGGGACGGTGGTTTCCGCGCCGCTCTACAACAACTCCTTTGTCCCACTCAGGCCCGGCCAATCCGTCGTCATACAGGTCCCTATGCAGCAGGGTTTGGCGACAATGCACTCCGAAGTGGTCAGTAGGAGCGTAACTGACCATTCTCTCGTCTTAAGCCCTATCGCAAATTACAGAGTGTCCGAAAGGCGCGTGGCCGGCCGCACGAGGCTATTGGAAATGAAGCCCATTTTGGTCAACGGATTCCCTGGCGACCTTGTCGACTTCGGGCAGACGGGATCACGGTTCCGAACAAGCGTGTCGGTCGCAGCCGGAGACAGAGTTCGGCTGACCATGGACGATCAAGACTTCTACGGATGGGCATTAGGCGTCGACGACTCTGGGGGCGGGCCGCACTTCACACATGAGGTCCGCGTCCAATTTGAAGACCCCGTTCCTTTGGCTTTTTTGAGATGAGCCTTAGAATTGCCCGGTAACATACTCACATCCAACGCGATTCGGCGTGGTAAGGGTGGCCGTGATGGAACAAGAATTGACGCTAACAAACGAGGGGGGCCGCCCACGGCACCGGGTCTTGGTTTTGGATTGCGATGGAACCCTTTGGCACGGGGTTGTCGGCGAGGTCGGACTAAGTGGGCTCGAACTCAACCCAGAATTTGAGCCCGGCTGCCACTATTACAGATTCCAAGAGCGAGTGCTCGAACTGCAGGCGGCCGGAACCCTGCTCGCCCTCAATAGCAAGAATGACTTGGAGGACGTGCTAGAAGTCCTTCGTTCACATCCAGACTGCTTGATCAAGGAAGGGCACCTGGCCAGTTTCAGGGTCAATTGGCAGGACAAAGCGTCAAATCTCCGCGAGATTGCGGACGAGCTCAATCTTCCATTAGAGAGCTTTGTCTTCGTCGATGACTGCGACTCTGAATGCGAGACGGTCCGAAGCCAGTTGCCAAGCGTGACCGTCATCCAAGTCCCCTCCATCGCCAATGAGCTTCCGTCACTCTTGGACCAGACATCTCTTGGGGCTCTAAAGGTTTAGGGGCCATCAAGGACGCTCTCGCGACCCAAAACATCGAGGTAAGCCTTGTATCCGAAAGCTCTGTCGCGCCGCTTGCCTGTCTTCTCCACTAATATTCCCAGACTCACCAGGCTGCCAACTATCGAGCTTGCCGTCGGAAAGCTGACGTCGTTCTGTTCTGCAAGTCCCTTGATGGTCACATAGGGGTGTCGGAACAGACCCTCGAAGACTTGCACCGTCTTTGATGAGGCGCGTTTGGATTCCAAGAGACCCCTATGATCGTCTCTGAGGCGTGTCACGAGGAGCGTACGATGGTAGCCGTCCTCTGCAGACTCTGCCAGGCCGAGCACGAAGAACT
This sequence comes from Chthonomonadaceae bacterium, assembly GCA_016788345.1. Lineage (GTDB taxonomy): Bacteria > Armatimonadota > Fimbriimonadia > Fimbriimonadales > Fimbriimonadaceae > JAEURO01. Next base: position 5,643 of record JAEURO010000047.1, on the reverse strand, counting down.
TGACCCAAGGCTCCCACTCCCCTCTGTCGCGGACTCGTTGGAGCAAGTCGTAGTAAGTTCCGCGGTGCCTCTTAAAGTATAGCGAGGGATAAAGCAAGTGGTGCTTGATGACCCCTGACTCGATCAGGATCAGAGGAATCAACAACCGCCCGACGCGCCCGTTTCCGTCAAGAAATGGGTGGATCGTTTGGAATTGGCCATGGATCAGGGCCGACTTGATCAGGGGCGCCATCGGGGTCTTTGACTTGACAAAGGACTCCCACTCCCCGAGCGCCTTCATCATAGCGATCGGCGGTGGCGGCACATAAACGGCAGCTCCGATGGTCGTCCCTGGGGCACCAATCCAGTTTTGCTTGCGGCGAAACTCCCCCGGCTGCTTGTCCTGCCCACGGGCCCCTTGCATGAGGACCTTGTGGATCTGTGTCACGAGTTTGAGCGAAACCGACATATCTTCCAAGTTCTTGAGACCGTGGGCTAGCGCTTTCTGATAGTTGACCGTCTCTGTCACATCGTCTGGGTCGGCTTTGTCCGCCAAGTCGGCCTCCACCCTGAGTAAGTCTTCCAGGGACGATTGCGTCCCTTCGATCTGGCTTGATAGGACGGCCTCCCGCATGGCGTGCATGAACACGAACAGTTCACGGTTTGGAACAAGGTCTCCGGCAGCGTCGAGCCGGGCGATCATCGAATCCGAACGCGAATTCAAAGAGACCAGTTCGTCGTCCATATGCAGAGGCGGGACAGGCGGCAAGGGCGCGGGGACAAAGGCCTTGTAACCCTCGGGCTGAACCTCATACCTGCCTGCCCTGCTAGACATGGTTTATTATACTTTTTCGCCAATAACTTTAATAGCTAAGGGCACTATTAAAGTTATGTCGTTATCCTGGCGCAACCCCGACTGCCAACCGGTCTCTAACTTTTACAAAAGCCTTGAGAGCATCGTTCAAGTCCTCTTCGGTGTGGTCGGCACTGGGCATTGTGCGTATTCTGGCCTTACCCCGCGCCACAGTTGGAAAGGCAATGGCAAGGGCGTAGACACCTTCTTCGAACAGCATTTTTTCGGCGGTCTGGGCCAACTCTTCCCGGCCAAAGTACACCGGCGTGATAGGTGTTTCGGACCCCATCGTGTCGAACCCATTGGCGGCAAGCATCTCCTTCCACCGGCGTGTGTTGTCCCATAACTTGCGCATCGGCTCCGGATCGTTTTCCATGACGTCCAGTGCGGCAATCAGTGCGGCTGCGACCATCGGCGGATGTGCGGTAGAAAACAAATAAGGACGTCCACGATTGATCAGCCAATCCTTCAAAACAGCTGATCCGGCTATATACCCGCCCACCACGCCCAGGGCTTTCGAGAGGGTTCCAAGCTGGATGTCGACCCGACCGTAGAGGTCAAAATGCGACGTGGTTCCCGCTCCGTTTCTGCCGAGCACTCCACTGGCATGGGCGTCATCGACCATGACGAACGCGTCATACTTTTCGGCCAACGCGACAATCTCGGGCAGCGGAGCGATATCGCCATCCATGCTGAAGACACCGTCGGTGATGACCATTCTCTTACTGAAGCCCTGCGCCTTCGATAAGATGTCTTCCAAGTGTCCCATGTCCTTGTGGCCATAGACAAACCCTTCAGATTTCTTGTACTTGGCTGGCGACAGTCGAACACCATCGATGATAGAGGCATGGTTGAGTTCGTCGCTAATAACGACGTCTTGGTCTGCCAATACTGCAGGGATGCAACCACTGTTGGCCGTGAACCCGCTCGTGAAAACAAGAACGGCCTCAACGCTCTTGAACTTTGCCAACCGATCCTCCAGTTCTTGATGAATGGACATGGTGCCCCCAATCCACCTGACGGCCCCGGCCCCGACTCCCCACTTTTCGACTGCGTCTCTCGCGGCTTGGGCGACCTTTGGATGGTTCGCCAGGCCGAGATAGTTGTTACTCGACATGTTGACGACCTCTCGTCCGTCCATCCTGACCCGGCCTCCTGCTGGAGACTCAAGGATTCTCGGCACCTTGTACAGGTGTTGTTCTTTCAGCTTGTCGATCTCGTCGGAGAGCCAGTTTTGGAGTCCAGGGTTCACGAGGGCAGTTTATCAGATGAGGGCACGAACGATGAGAATTGCACGTAGAAAACTACATGTTACATCTCATCAGGGACTGGTTTGGTCGCTGGACCATTGACCGAAACGGGGTCGAGAGCGGAAGCTATACGGCCCGAGAGTTGCGGGCCAAGCTCGATTCGAGCGAAATCTCCAGCCATACATGGATCCGACATTTACGCACTAAACGTTATTCGTTGGCAGGTGAGATCCTCATGACACATGGACTGGCTACACAAGACGAATATGAGACGTGGTATCCGCCAAAAACATTCTATTCGGATAGAGATCCATTCACCGGTCAGACTTCCTAGTCGCCGACGCCTCTCGGACTAAAAAACGTCTAGAATCGCGTATGGTATTTGTATTGGTGGGGTTGCTGGCTGCACCATTTGGCCAACCAGACCTAACGGTTCGGACCCGCCTTGTCCAGGACACTTATCTTGACCTGGAGCTACCCGATAACAATTTTGGAAGAGACCAGCTGCTTCTCACCGGTCCGGGGACTGCCGTGCTCGTGAAGTTCCCTTCATTGCGCTGGGAGGCTAACGGATGTACGATCAAGGACGCTAAGTTGACCTTCACCATAGCGGACGGTGATGACTTGACCCTGACCAAAGTGGGTCGGGTCAAGATCCCATGGGAGGAAGGCGAACATCAAAGGCTCATGGTGTTGCGCCAGCCACAACCCGACCCGCAGTTACGTGGTGGCGCAACCTGGTTGACCCGTAGATTCGGTTCAGCTGGGCAAAAGTGGACCAAACCGGGCGCAGGCGCTGACTGCACCGAAGTCGAAGGGTGGAGTGCAGATCGGACTGGAAGGACACTGGTTGTCAAAGGCCTGGACGAGGCCATAACCATGCTCGCAGACGACCCGTCGAACGACTTCGGACTTCGTTTGGAGTTTTCGAAGAAGGGCGCGCTCTTAAGTTCTGAAGACTCAGATTCTGGGCCGGAACTCTCTTTCACTTCGACGCCACGCGCCAGTGGGCCTAAACTCGTGATCGAATCACTTCTGCCAAGTGGAAAAACCTGGACAGCTACAGTGCACAACGTCGGCGACGAACCAGCGACTGGAGTTTCAGCGACCTGGAAGTTTCGAGGTGAAGAAAAAAACGCGACAAACGTTGGCAGGACTTTGCCACCAGGCGACCGGGCTACGGTTGAATGGCAGGGGCCGCGCGCAGACCCTTCAGGCCCCGATGTCAACATGTTGTCCGTCTCGATCAAGCCAGGCGGCCAGGGGGGTTCTGGAGACTACGCCGAGGTGTCAGCCAACGGATTTCCGGTGCGGCTGAAAGCCAATGGGCTCGAGCCGTACGACCTGAACAGGCTTGCTCAATATGTCAATTTGGCCGTCTTCGGACAATCGAAAACTACATTTTCTCCAGAAGGCTGTCGGTTCCGAATCGCCTTTGTGGGCGACCAAGAGCCAGGCATCGATGTCCAAGTCGATGTAAGTTCGGTAGAGCCTTTAGGCAAACTCCAGTCGGCCGCAAAACAAATTGTGCGGGCCCTTTCGCCATATCGAGGACTCTGGTCGACTCCACCTGGCTCGCAGTCGGCACCAACGGAAGCGGCAGGGTGGCTCGACGACACACGCGATGACACAGCTTGGACGCCAGGATTGCTCTTGCCACAGTTCCCGTGGGGCGATCCAAAAGAGAATCAACCGCGACTGACCGAGAGGGGCAATCTGAGCAGGGCTGAGACGGCTGCCTTTCAGCAGATTGTTTCTGGTGGCAACGCGCTGGACAATTGGAAGGATTTTGTTCCAATCCTCCCGGCAGCAGCCATTTTGTCGTTCACAGATATGGGAAGCTTCCCTATCGGTAACGCTTCCGTTTCTGTGACAGCGACCAAAGGCGGAAAGCTTGCCACCGAGCCGTTTTTTAAGGGAACGACAACGAGCGGCGGCAAAATCTATTTGCCTAGTACTGAATCTGGGTCCCCTTTTGGGAAGCTGGAAAAAGACGGGTCCAACTCTTGGATGCTCGTCAAGGTGACTCGGGACTCTCAAACCGAGGAAACCTGGCTGCCAGCTTGGGAATTGGCGACGGAAGCCGCACGCGGCAATGTCAACGTACCGACTGTCGAGTTCAAGTTGACGATGCCAGACAGCCAACCAAACATGGAGACTGACCTTGCTAAAGACAAAGTGGTCACAGGATCCCCTGGAATGAAGAATTTGCCGATGGCATCACTTGTCGACGGTCAGCGAAACTCTATGTGCTCCATTGCGCCAGGGGAGTGGATCGAGATTGATCTCAGTAGGGACAGGGTCATGTGCGGGCTGGGTATCGAGACGGAGGACAAGCCATTCGACAGGTTTTCAATCACAGTGCGCCTTACAGGAGACCTTGAAACCGGAGCCATTCAGTGGATTAAGGAGAACGACGGACTAAGACGATCCAATATGTCTGGGATCCAATCGGAGGGCCGGACTACCGTGAACTACGTCTCACGGGCTGTACGGGTCAGATATTTGCGATTGACAAATTTGGGCCGTTGGCCCGTCCGTGTTTCGACTTTGTCAGTGCGTGGTGTAAAAGCCGGAACGTGATTGACAGGTCATTTCAGGGATTCTGCTCGGGCCTTGATCGCTGCCAGCGTGTCGTCCAGGTTTTTCACGACCAATCCATGGATGACCTTGTATACGAGTGGGCCGAGACCGGGCACCCTATATTCATAGTCGACCACTGATTCAAACTTTGTCCCATTGTCGACCTCGCTGAAGGTCCAGGTCCCTTCCAACTTATCATAGTCACCCTTCAGCATTCTAAATCGACACAAAAACGCGTCATCGTCCCAACTGTCTTCCTGAGTCCATTTGATCTTGAGGCCAAACGCAGAAACAGTTCCAACCCAATCACTCACGACCCTGGCGCCATCGCGTTCGACCACCGTGACGCTTTGGACATCTTTCATGAAACTCGGGAAATCCTCGTTCCGCTTGGCCACATTGAAAACGGTCTGGATCGGAGAGTCGATCCAGACCGTCGTTTGTACGTTGGGCATACCCGCCAGTCTACACTGGCCGGCAGAGGTCAGTTTCCATCGGACAAAAGCTTGAGCGCAATTGTCACGGCTTTGTCTTCTTCACCAAACTTGGCGATCGGTGCTTCGGCATCGACCTTCAGTCCGTGACCTTCGATTCGATAACCCTTGATCGACACATAGTCCATGAGCGGGTATTGAAGCAAGTAGTTTTTGGAAATGGGCTGCATCTGCGATGCCAGCACCGCGCCTGCGGTCTTCGATCCGATAAGCTTGGCCCCCATGTTTTCTTTCAGGGCCAGGGCCATCATTTCACTTGCACTGCCGGTGCCGCCATTGACGAGCACAGCCACCTTGCCCTGAAATCGTTCTCGCCGGGCTAGACTGGGGCGAAGTCGGTCAGCTGGATTTTTGATCCATGACGCGACTGCAACAGCATCCATCGCTGGCTTCCCTGTGTCCTTGGCATAGTCGTCGGCCATGGGTTTGTTTACAAACGTTCCAATCGGGGTCGTGGTGTCCATAAAGTAACCGCAGAGTGACA
>JAEURO010000046.1 GCA_016788345.1 Chthonomonadaceae bacterium | reverse complement strand
CGCCATCCAATAAGGAGTATTCCGTATGGTTGTGCAGATGGACAAACGACATGGCTGACAGGAGAAAAACGGTGCGTCGGGGGAACCCCTACATTGTGACGGATTGGGTTTGATTCTTGATGCTCGGTAAAAAAAACACCGGCCCAGTTTTCTGGGAGCCGGTGGAGATTGAACTTGGCTCTTGCATCAAACCAGGCGCCTGCCTCTCTCGGGCAAGTCGTGTTTTCCTGGTTGTATCACTAGTACCGCGACGCGAGGTGACAAGTTCCAAGACCCTAGCGGTACACAGTTGGATCACATTTTCTCGACTTGCGTAAAGTCGAGTTCAACTGGCGTGTCGCGGCCAAAAATAGAAATGAGGACTTTGAGTTTCTCACGTTCTGGATTGATTTCTTCAATCTTGCCTGTGTAGTCCGCGAAAGGTCCCTCGACGACCCGGATGACGTCGGCTTTCGTGAAAGCCACTTTGGGAGCTTCCTTTGAATTTTCCAGATTCGTCATGATTCGGCGAACTTCTCCATCTTCGAGTGGGATTGGTCGCGTGCCACTCGCAACAAACCCGGTTACGCCCGACGTGTTCTTGACCAGTTTGTAGGTGTCGTCCGTCAAGTTCATCTGAACCAAAATGTATCCAGGGAAGACTTTTTTGTCTCGGACAACCCGTTTTCCGGCGCGCGTGGTCAATTCCTGCTCGGTGGGAATGAGAATGTCGAATATGTCGAAGTTCCATGACCGGTCGACCTCGGCTCGCCTCCTGAGTAGCTCGCGAACCTTGTTCTCATGGCCTGAAATTGTGTGGACGGCATACCAGGCTTTAGCCATTATTTTCCTCGGCCGATGCCGATCAGGCCCAAGAGCATTTCTAAACCTAATGAAAACCCAGTCAAGACAAGTGCCAACAGGCCGCAAGTGCCTAACACGACGCCTGTCAGTCTCATGGCTTCGGCCCTGGTCGGCCAAGTCACATGCTTCATTTCGCGTAGGACACCGCGATAGAATCCATTGATCCCGCTGCCTTTGCTGCTCGGTAAGGGAAGATCGCTCATTTTTTTGGCTCCAAACTGCTCCGGCCGCTCTTGCCTGCCGGCGCTTGGGGATATCTGAATGTTACCATGGCCAGCCCTGTCACGTGGGCCATTGCCATCGAAATGATTGATTTTCCGTGGCAAGAGAGCGCAGACGATCTATGCCGCCGTCATCGTCCCAACTTACTGCCCAAACTGCAAGTTGTGGCCAGCCGGTTTCTTTGTGAGCTGAAGGCTAACGCCAAATTTTTGTGACTTCGTACTGCATTCGCCCGGCAGGCGCGTCAAAGGCGGCGATGTCACCCACTGCTTTCCCCATGAGGGCTTGACCCATTGGCGACTCTTCACTAATGAGATCGTTGTCCGGGTCGGCTTCGACGCTTGCGACCATCATGACCTCAAATTCGATTTTTCGATCACTGTCCTTGACTTTGACTTTGCTCCCCAGTCCAACATTGTCCGTAGGAATAAGGTCTGGAGTCAAAATCTCGGCGCCAGACAAGGCCGATTTGAGTTCGATGATCCGGTTCTCAACAATGGCTTGCTCTATTTTGACTTCGTCGAGCTCGTTATTGTCTTCACTGTATTCACCGTGGTCTTTGCTTGCCCGGATACGCTCGGCTATCTCGGCCCGCTTGTCTGTGGTCAAGCGCGCGAGTTCTTCCTGTAGCCTCTTATGACCCTCCGGAGTGAGGAGGAGAGGCTTTGAAGGTTCTAATTCGAGTTCTTCCATTGGCTTGTCCAGTAAGGGCACGCGATTCTAGCACGTTCGACACTGTGTCGCATGGACCTTGAGTGACTTCTGACGCCGTAGAGACGTGATTCGTTCCTTATGTCTGCTATATGACGGTTTGCATTGTCGGACGTTTTGTGACTAGGGCTTAGGCCCGACAGGGGCAATGGACAGATACTTGATGATAGGTTCTTAGGACTAGGGTAACTTGGGCCAGCGATGCGGTGGCAAGCCACAGTCCTGTTAGCCTTGAGTCTCATTTCCTGTCGACTTGCAGCCCAACCTGTCGACCCCAGGGCTGTCAAGCCTCAAGTTGTCATCAATGTGAGGAAGCACCCGGTCGGTGCGGACATGTTGGAGATCACTCTGGCCGAAAAGGACTATCCCCTTGGGTTACTAAGCAAACAGGCGGAGGCCCTGGCTGCGATGCTCCATTCTGACGCAAGAGGTCTAAGTGTGTCGTACTTTGGTTATGACCCGAAGTTCAAGTTTGCGAAGGCCACGTTCGCCACAGACGGCATCATCAATAGGGAAGCCGGGACAGTGAACCTTGAGGCGATCGTGAAGGCAATGACTGGGACGCCACCGCCATACACGACCAATTCATTCATCATCACCCTCGAGAACGAAGTCCCGGTCGACCAGCAAACTTTACGCACGTACTCGTCCGACGCAGTCGATGTGGTCGCCGACATTGTTGAATCTCCCAAGGCCATAGAGTACAGGATCGTGACTCATACTGACGAACCTGACAAAGTTTTCATCCCCGCAAATTTCAAATTGTCAGGACAGGCTGTGCCAAGCGGAAAGAGGCCAGTTCAAAAAAGCGTCCCGGTTCTAGTCTGGGTGTTGGTTGGCGTTGCGACAGCGTCTCTGGCTGTGCTCGTCTTCATCTTTCTAAGGTCGAAGACTCCCCGCAGGTAGTCACTGGACAGAAATAATCGCCAGCACAAGGGAATTTCCGACAGGTGAGTAGAAATCGAGGTCGGCTCCGTCCATAATAGGTCTCACATGCGAAGTCCATCCACGATCAAAATCCACGACCTCATCGAAGCAGGTTATGAGTTGACCGCGTCCGACATTATGCTTAAAGTCGGCAATAAGCCCGTAATGAAGCAGTTTAGCGCGATCAAGCCGCTTCCGGGTGACTGGCCAGTGCTTCAAGAAGAGGACATTACGCGGCTGCTTTATTCGGTCATGACCCAACGCATGATCAAAAAATTTGAAGAAACGGGAGAAATGGATCTTGCTTTTGTCCTACAAGGAAAGTGCCGGGTGAGGACCAACGTCTACCGCCAGCGAGGCGGACCCGCCACGGTCATGCGAATCATTCCTTCCAGAATTAGGACTCTCGAAGAGCTTGGATTGCCAACAGTGCTCGGTGAACAAACGAAGCACAGGCAGGGGCTCATCCTTTGTACCGGGCCCACGGGGTCAGGGAAAACGACGACGCTCGCAGCCCTATTGGACATTATCAATGAGCAAAGGCCAGTCCACATAGTCACAATTGAGGATCCGCTAGAAATCGCTCACGAAGACAAAACGGCCTACATCAGCCAACGAGAGATCGGAATCGACACCGAGGACTTTATGCCCGCCTTGCGTGCGGTCGTCCGAGAGGCACCGGACGTGATTCTCATCGGCGAGATGCGCGACGTCATCACGATGCACACAGCACTCCAAGCAGGTGAAACGGGACACTTGGTCTTTTCCACAGTACACACCGCTTCAGCCTACGAGACCCTCGACAGAATTATCAACATGTTCCCGCCTCATGAGAAAGTCCACCTTTGCCAAAGGTTGGCCAACTCCCTCCGAGCGATAATCGCGCAAAAACTTGTTCCGAGGGCGGATGGTCAGGGGCGCGTCGTCGTTCCAGAGATCCTCATTTGCACGCCGACCGTCTCAAAAGCGATCGAAGACGGTCACTTTGGAGACATCTATCATCTCATGAACGAAGGTGGCTTCTGGGGCATGCAGACCATGAACCAGGGCTTGGCCAGGTATGTAAAGGCAGGCGTTATTGCAGAAGAGACTGCCTTGAATTATGCGGGCATCGTTTCTGAACTCAAGCAAATGCTCCGAAGGTAACCGATCTGGCCCGATTGGCTGAATTCGATTGAGCCACTCTGCATCCAGTTCCGTAAGGAAGAAAGTGTCAAGTGGCGAGGGTAGCAAGAGTGAGGGGCCGTTTATCGGGCCAGGTAGAAGTCAAGGGTCAGCAAAAACCTGCTAAAATCCCCCGTCATGAAACTCAGTTGCCCCGCCCTTGTCCTAGCCTTGGCGCTCATGTCCGTCGGCTGCGGGCCGGGCAGGTTTAATACCGAAAACCAAGCTAAGGCGGCAGGTGTCTTCCGGTATCCGATCATCAACAATCCAACCACGATGGATCCGCACAAGGTCCAGGATGGCGACACGATCGATCTGCTTCAATCCATGTACGAGGGATTGGTGGGGTGGTCACCTGAGAACAAGCCCGTCGGCTATCTTGCAGAAAGTTGGGAGATCAGCCCAGACGGAAAAGTTTACACCTTTAAGTTGAAGACCAACGCGAAGTTTCACAATGGCAGAAATGTGACTTCAGAGGACGTCAAGTGGAGTTTCGAGCGGTGCAGCAACCCATCCATCGCGTCACCAGTGGCGGACGCCTATTTGAGCGACATCCAAGGATTTACCGAAAAGTTTAAGGGTCAGGCCAAGGAGGTCACTGGAGTCAAAGCCCTCGATCCAGAGCACGTCCAGATAACCCTGAAAGCCCCGACCCGGATGTTCTTGGGGAAGCTGACATATCTTGGCGCCTGCATTGTCCCCAAAGAGTCGTTTCCTCCGGACAAAGAGGTTTCTGACATAGGTCAAATGATTGGCTGCGGGCCCTTCAAAATTAAGTCTTATCAACCCAACCAGTTGATCGTCTTGGACGCTTTTGCTGATTATCATGATGGGGCGCCAAAGCTCAAGAGCATCGAGCGGCTCGTGCTGCAAGACGCGGTCACCAGGTTAAACAAGTTCAAAAGCGGTGAGATTGACCTCGTTCCTCTGGAAAGGCCAGACATCCCAGGAATTCAATCTAACGAAAAATACAAAGATCAAATCCATTATTACCCGCGGCCCTCGACATACTACTTCGCTATGAACGAACTCATGTACCCGCCGTTTAAGGACAAGCGCGTCAAGATGGCTTTCGGCATGGCTGTGGATCGAAAAAAGATTGTCGATGAAGTTCTCAGTGGGATTAACACTGTTGCTAACAACATCGTCCCCCCTGGGCTACCGGGAGGCGGCCGTAGCGACGCCAAGTTTCTTCCCTTCGACCCAATGGCCGCGAAAAAGTTACTCGCCGAAGCTGGATTCGAAGGTGGTAAGGGTCTTCCGGCCCTTACATTGACCTTTCGCGAAGACAAGCCTGACGTGCGCATGGCTGCAGAATCGATTGCCAATCAAGTCAAGGCCAACCTTGGTGTCGACGTCAAACTTCAATCCATGGAGTGGGGGGCCTATCTCACTAAGTTCAATAATAAGCAGCAGACTTTCTATCATATGCGGTGGGCTGCTGACTATGTTGATCCCGAAAACTTCCTTAGCCATATGCTCGCGACATGGGGCCCCGAAAACAAGTTGGGCTACAACAGTCCTGAATTCGACAGACTGTGCAAGTTGGCAGACTCGGTTCAGGACATGGACAAAGCAGTACAAATTTATGCGCAGGCTGAAGACATCGCCTTGCAGGACGCCGCATGGGTGCCCATCTACTTTCAGCGCGACGCAGAGCTCATTAGCCCGCGTGTCAAAGGTCTAAGAGAGTCGATATTTGGCCATTTGCCCCATACGACGACGACAGTCGATTAAGAGAAGCCGGAACTTTGGCCCTGCCACATGGCTGGCAGGGTTAAACTGACAGAGTGCCAACTGTTGTCCGTCTCGGACTCTTGGGCCTGGGGACCGTTGGATCCGGGCTAGTCGAAATTGTTTCCAAGAGTGGATCTGTGATTGAATCCAAGTCTGGCGTCAGGCTAGAGATTGTCAAGGCACTCGTGAAGACCAAGGACAAGCCACGTCCGCTCGAATCTGACAAGTTGACCTTCGATCCTGACGAGGTCTTCTATCACCCTGAAATTGATATCGTCGTCGAGGTCATGGGAGGAATCGAGCCAGCTAAAGGCTACATTCTGAAAGCCCTCGAAAGTGGAAAGGGCGTCGTGACGGCTAACAAAGCGGTTCTCGCCCAGTACGGGACCGAGATATTCGAGCAAGCAAAAAGACACGGAAAGCAGCTTGGCTTCGAGGCGAGCGTCTGCGGCGGAATTCCCTTGATCCGAGCCCTGAGCAGCGGCATGATTGCCAATGATATTGATGACCTTGTCGGCATTCTCAATGGCACGTCGAATTTCATCTTGACCCGGATGTACAAAGAAAAGCTGTCCTATGACGAAGCGCTCGCAATGGCTCAGGACCGCGGATTTGCAGAAGCCGATCCCACCTTTGATGTCGAAGGCATAGACGCTGCGCACAAATTGATCGTCTTAACTGAGCTGACGTTCCAAACAAAAGCGACTCTCGAAGATTTGGAAAGGGAAGGGATAACAAAGATCGACCCCATTGACATCCATGTCGCAGACGAGTTTGGATTCGTCATAAAACCGTTGGCAGTGGCAAAGAGGACTGGCGCAAGCCTAAATTTGCGAGTTCATCCTACCCTCGTGCCATTCGAGCACCCCCTCGGTGCGGTCAGCGACGAGTTCAATGCAGTCATGGTCAGGGGCGACGCGACGGGTGAGATGATTTTTCATGGCAAGGGAGCTGGATCACTACCGACCGCAAGCGCAGTCTTGTCCGATATCATCGAGATTGCGCGCAATCCAACGGGTGGAATCATCTGGAACCCGGCAGCAAGTCAGCGGTTCGAAAAATCAGAGGGCAGGACCCGCTACTACTTGCGGTTTCCAATAGAAGACAGGCCAGGTGTGATCGGAAGGATTGCAACGTCTTTGGGTGACCATGGCATATCGATCACACACGCGTTGGCCAAGCTCGATTCCTCGGCAGGCAACGTTATGATCGTAACCCATGAAGCCAGCGAAAGCGAAGTCAACGCAGCCATGGTAGACATTGCTGCGACTGTCGTGCTCAGAGGCGAACCGTTGTCGCTGCGGATTCTGGGCTAGCCCTCTTCAGCGGATTCTATAGTCTGCGGCCTGACGAAGGTGGTAGGCGTCATGCCCCAATACGAGCGCGGCTAGTTCAAACATGGTGACGTCTCCGACAAACTCCCTGTGTGCCGTCCGATCCCAGTCGCTTTCAGAAAGAGACCGGAACAGCTCGGCAAGTTTGGGCCTGGATCGTGCCAACCTGTCCAAGTTTTCGACAGGGCTTTGTTGGGCATAGTCGCGCTCGGCGCACAATTGTCCTTCGTCCACACTGGCTAGAAAAGGATTGTCTTCGTCTCGTGTACGTTCGACCCGGCCAACAAAGATGGGATCCCAATCGGCAAGGTGTGCGACCATTTCGCGAAGGGTGAAACGGTCTGGCTCCGGTCTCCTGTCCCAAACCGGGTCGTCTGCACTAAAACTACCAAGTAAAGAAGAAAATAGAATGGGAGAAGTGGAGATCCCGTCGACAGCGTATTTAATCACAACTGGAGAGACTGGCATTTTCTTGTTACTCCGGCCAAGTTGGCAAAACTCGTTTGAGCGGCTTGTCAGACCGGTAGCCCAGTTCATATTCGGCTTGCATCAGGGTGTGTATCTCGTGCGTTCCTTCGTAAATCATGGCGCCCCGTGAGTTACGGAAATAGCGCTCGACGGGGAATTCGTCGCAGAATCCATATGCCCCATGGATTTCGACCGCCTTGTTGGCCGCATCGAAAGCAGCTGCGCAGTTCACCCACTTGGCCATAGAACACTCTCGAGTATGTCGTTGGCCTGTGTTCTTCATCCACCCGACCTGATAATACAACAGTCGACCGACTTCTCGACCTTGCACCATGCTGGCGATCATTTGTTGCACGAGTTGCTTCTTACCAATGGGTTCGCCGCCAACGGTCCTTTCATTTGCATACTTGGTGCATGCGTCCAGGCAGGCTGTGATGATTCCAACCGCACCGCTTGCGACGGTGTAGCGACCGTGGTCGAGCGCGCTCATGGCGACCTTGAAGCCGTCTCCCTCATCGCCCAACATGCTGCCCGCCGGGACTCGCATGTCCTGGAAAAAGATCTCGCCAGTGTTGCCAGCTCTGACTCCCAACTTTCCATGGATCGGCCGGCTACTAAAGCCGGGGGTGGTCCGATCAACGATAAACGCTGCAAAAGAGGGTTTGCCGCCGTCTCCGGATTTTTCTGCATCGACTAACTTTGTGATGACAAGGAACTGGTCAGCATAGTCGCTGAGGCTTATCCATGCCTTTTGGCCATTGATGACGTAATGGTCGCCGTCCTTCCTCGCAGTAGTCTTGAGGTTGGCAGCGTCGGATCCGGCGTTCGGCTCGGTCAACCCAAAAGCTCCTATCCTCTTCCCAGTCGCAAGATCAGGAAGCCATCGCTTCTTTTGTTGCTCCGTCCCCCATTGCATGATAGTCATCGAATGCAGTCCGTTGTGGACTGACAGCGCCACTCGTGCGGAAGTGTCTGCCCGCTCGAGTTCTTCGCAAACAATGCCTAGGGAGACATAGTCGGCCCCCATCCCACCGTAGGCCTCCGGGATTTGAACCCCAAGGAACCCCGACTCGCCCATCTTTTCCAGCACTTTGCGGTCGCTGGTCGCCTCTCGGTCTCGCTCTCGAAGCCCCTCAAGGATAGTTGTCTGTCCAAATTTGTAGGCCGCCTCTTGGATCTGCTTGTGTTCGGCGGTCAGGGAGAAGTCCATAGACCCCTAAATTGTGGCTGGTGAGACTGGCCCCGTCCTGGGCAACCTTTCGTCGCAAACATTAGGGACTGGGAGTCATCGGAGCGGCGCCAATGAGGTTCGTCTTCGTGGGCGCACTCAATCCGCCGTGGAGACCGCACTTGGTTTGTCGTCAAACTTTGCGACACATGCGGCGATAGTCATGTCTCCAACGACGTTCAGAGTCGTCCGGCACATATCTAGGATCCGGTCGATTCCCAATACGACTCCGATCGACTCGGCTGGTATCCCAAACCTCCGAATGACGCCGGTGATCATGGGCCAAGATCCACCGGGAACACCTGCGGTACCAATTCCAGCCACGATGCTCAAGAACATGACCGTGACTTGGTCAGGGACCGACAAAGATATCCCCATGAACTGGGCCAGGAACAGTATTGTGACACCCTCAAAAAGGGCAGTTCCGTTCTGATTTGCAGTCGCCCCAACTGTCAACACGAACGTTGACGAGTCGCGGGGCAGGCCGACCTCCTCCTCTGCAACCCTCAAGGCAACGGGCAGGGTCGCATTGGATGAGCTGGTCGCAAAAGCCGTCAGGATGACTGACCGCACTTGTCGAAAGAACTGCAAGGGATTGAGCTTAGCTATGAATTTTAGCGCCAGCGGATAGGTGACAAACATGTGTACGGCCAGGCACAAGACGACAGTGATTGCATAAGCTCCGAGCGTGCCTAAGGCATGGAATCCAAGAACGCTGAACGTTCGAAAGACTAGCGCGAATACGCCAAAGGGCGCAAGTGACATGGCCATCTCAACCATTCTCTGCGAAACGGCAAACAAGCCCTCCAAGAACGCCCGGACAGGCAACGCTTTCTCCGCTTCGATGCCAGCGAGTGCGAGCCCGAAGACAAGCGCAAAGAACATGAAGGGAAGGATGCCTCCACTCAGGGCCCTAGTCGCTTCCAGAATCGGATTTTTGGGCACGATCCCCCACACTGCTGGATCTACTTCCGCCGGCTTTTCTGCGCCGCCCTTTTTTGCGGCCTCAGAGGCATTGATAGAGGCTACAAGCTCGGCCCGCTTTTCTACAGGTATCGCGTCACCGGGCCGGATCAAGTTAACCCCGGCTAGTCCGATGCCGACAGCGATACTGCTGAACAAGACTGTCAGAGCCAAGGTCTGAACACCGATTCGACCCACTTTGGCAACCTCGCCTATCTCTGCGATACCCAGGGCCAAGGCAGAAAAAAGCAGTGGGACGACGACCATGAACATCATCGCCAAGAACGCGCCACCGACATTCTGCATGACGTTGTCGTTAATCCACTTTAGACTGTCAGGGTTACTTGTGAAGGCTGACTGAGAGACCAAGCCGGCGATTGCACCCAAAACGAGGCCGATCGTAACCTTGGTGTGAACGGGTAGTCGCTTGATTGCGGCCATGTGGGCGGTCGTTTTACCCTGAAACTGTACGTCCGGTCGACCGCAGTGTGAGATCGACCGGGCGTGTGTCTCAACTACTAACGTGACACGACCGTAAAAATTTCACAAAAAGTGTGTGAGGTTTCTCACCGTCCTGACTCTCAGATTCTGTGAGGCGCGAGTTCCGCGTAGCAGACAATGGACCATCACCTTGACAGTACAAAGCAAAGTAGTGGAGACCGGGAGAGCAAGGGCGGCAAGGCGCCGAAGAAAGAGACACTGCTGAAAGACGCCGACTTTGTCAGATATGTAGAAGGGGAATGTGAAGAATTGGAACTTGAAGAAATTCAAAGGCTATTAAAGTCGGACAAGTCCAGCAGAGGATTGGTGGAAGACCTGCAGGCCCTTAAAGCTGCTCTTGACGGTAAAGGAGAAGACGCTTATCGGCCAAGCCAACCTCGTGGGGCTATCAGGAGGGGCCAGAAATGGATCAAAGGTCTCCTCGACCGATGGAAATGAACCGGTATCCTGAGGTGACAGTGGGCGGTTAGCTCAGTTGGTAGAGCGCCTCGTTTACACCGAGGTGGTCGCGGGTTCGAGTCCCCCACCGCCCACCAAATTTTGGAAGTTGTGCCGGCATCGCCCGAACCTGGCTTCAACTTCACGAAAGGATCAAGGTATAGACCATGACCGTACGGATTGTCTTTTGCGTCGAGTGAAACTACACGCCGCAGGCGGTCAGTTTGGCCGCCGAACTCACTCATGCGTTCGCCACGCCGGTGGGGGGCACGCATCCCATCGCCGGAATTGTGCTTGAACCCTCTAGGGGTGGTGTGTTCGATATCTTTGTGAATGGAAAACTGGTTTTCTCAAAGGCCAAAACCCACCGACACCCCAATCCTGGCGAGATCGTGAGCCTCTTGAGTGCCGGGCAGCCCTATTAGGCAGATTGCTCGCGAGAAACGACGACAAACCGTCCTCCGAGCGCCACGGACCGTCGAACGAAAAAAGAAGTGGACTTTCCGGTTGTTGCGTAATAGGCGTCCGTGTCGTCGAACACGACATACCCAAGTCCAGGCACTTCGTAGTCCCCTCTGACTGTCGGGCGACCTAGTTCTTCCCAGGTCACCAAGTATCTGTCCGCCACAACCGGTTGCCGCACGCTTGAATCGTACCTCCTATGAGCCCTGTTTGAGGAAGTCCACAAATTCCTGGATAGATGGGGCAAGCCCCTCATACTTAGCGATAAACGTCCCGTCAGGCTTAAGTACCACGTAGGTCGGCAGGGCGACGGAATTGGCCAGCTTTTGTTGAAGCTTCTGATTAGCCTGGTCTTCTGGGGTCGGCCTATCTGTATAGAGTTGAACCGTGACCATTCGCGAAAATTCGTTCTGGACGTCAGGGGCAGGGAACACCTTCTTTTCCATCAACCTGCAGTTGACACAATTGACCCCGGTGAAATCTATAAAGACGGGTCGATTGGACTCTTTCGCTTTCGCAAGCGCTTCTTCATAGGTCGAAGCCTGGATAGCCTTTCCGGATCCATTTTCGCTGGGGGTGCTGGCTACTGAATGGCTCTTTGAGGGATAGGGATGTGGGGGCGGGAACGCATCAAAGTCGCCCAAGGGCCAACCCTTTGCGCCCATGACCAACAGGGCCGAAACAGCAAGGGCCATGACTGCACCGACTCTGCGGCCAACACCGACGTTTCGAATGAGCTTGGGGACGCCAAGGAGGTATAGCCCCATGGCGACAAAAATGACGGCCCATGCAAAGAGGAACACAGGGCGGGTGATGATCCCAAGCTGGAACGATAGATCTGCGTTAGAGAAAAACTTGACTGCGGCTGCCAACTCGATGAAAGCTAAAGCTGGCTTGATAGTATTCATCCATTCTCCAGACCGAGGCAATTTGGCCAGAGATGACGGAAAGAGCGCGAGAAAGAAGAATGGGGCTGCAAATGCAAGCCCAAAGGCAAACATGCCCATGATGGGAAAAAGGACGTCACCCGAAGCAGCAGCGGCCAAGAGCGACCCTGCGACTGGTGCCGTGCAAGTGAAGCTAGTGAGCGAAAACGTCACCCCCATAAAGAAGGGCCCGACCCAGCCGCCTTTTGTCCTCTGCTGGTCAGACTTCCTGGCAAGGGCAGCAGGCAACTTTAGCTCGAAAACACCGAAAAGATTGAGGGCCAAAGCGACGAACAAAAGACCGATCGCCAGATTGACCCATCCATTCGTCGCGAAAGCGCTGATACCGGTCGCTCCAAAAACGAGGGCCGTCACCACGCCAAAAACGGCGAAAGTGCTGATGATTCCAATGCTGTAAGACAGGGCGCCTCCAAGTGCGTTTCCTTCTGGCCGCTTGGAAAAATAGCTGACTGTCACTGGCACCATGGGAAACACGCAAGGAGTCAAAAGGGCGAGCAGGCCACCACCAAAGCAGAAGGCAAGGTATTGGAACAAGCCCTTTTCGCGTGCGTCGGCGACAGTCGCTTGTCCCGCAAGTGCCGAGGCCGACAAGAGAAGGGTGATAATCCAGGTGACCGCACGCGCCATAGCGGTCAAGACTTAATGGTCACAAGGACTTCTTGGGTCGATGCTGGAAGACAGGTGCGGTCATTGCAAGCTTGAGTCGTGACATTGAGCTTAACCGTCGCTTTGCCTCTAAAAGGCTTGACTGGCTTGATTACGAGTTTCACTTTTGCAACGTCTTCATATACTTCTAACGATTCTCCCAGCTGGACAAAAGTCTTTGTCTTTGGATAACTGACGCTTGCGATCTTGAAGGCCGTCCCTTTTACAGCGATTTTAGTGGGGATTCCCTCCTTAACCTTCGGCCCATAGATGTGGTAGCCGTCTGGGATCGAAAATGTGACAGCAATGGGGTAGAGCCCGCCCTTAGGCTTTTCTGCGCTGGCTTTCACCTGGACACCAGGAGAAGCGGCTTGCGAGGCCATGGACGCGACAACAAGGGCAGTAAGAATGAGTTTATGCATGGGCTTGGTCACCTGACGACATGTATGGACGATTAAACTCCCATTGAAGCACAAAAGTTTCTTCGATCCGGGACAATGGGCCGGATCGGACATGAAGTCCTATGCTTAACCCAGACATCCTCTACGAAGCCTATTGCAGCGGGGCCTTCCCGATGGCGGACAGTGGCGGACGCATCGAATGGTACATGGTTAGGCAACGCGCCCTATTCCCACTTTCGGGGATCAGGGTTTCACGGTCGCTAGCAAGGACATTGCGACGGGGAAAGTTCTTGGTCACATTCGACACAGCCTTCGAAGACGTCATGCTGGGATGCTTTAGACCCGGTGACAATTGGCTAACAGAAGAGTTCGTGGCCGCCTACACTGATTGCCACAGTGAGGGATGGGGCCACTCGTGTGAGGTGTGGGTTGATGACCGGCTCGTTGGCGGTGTGTATGGTCTTGCAATCGGCGGGTGCTTTTCAGCCGAATCAATGTTCCATCGGGAACGAGACATGTCAAAAGTCGCCCTATGGGCCCTCATCAACAAGTGCCGTGATTTGGGGTTCGTCCTCTTTGACGCGCAGGTCATGAACCCTCATTTGGCTTCATTAGGTGCCTTCGAGATTAACCACAAACTTTTCGCAAGACAGTTGAAAGCTGCACGGACGATTTCAACAGCATGGGGAAGACAATTGTAATATTAGTGTAGACAGTTGGCTGGTTGTTCCGGTACCATAAGACTGATGGACGTAGCAGCCGCCTTAAAGGGGCAGTACAAAGCAGGGTTGACCATGTTAAGGCAGTGCATAGAGCGCTGCCCCGAAGACCTCTGGGAACAGGGAAAACACCCACGGGCATACTGGCGGATCGTGTACCACGCCCTCTTTTACACCCACCTTTATCTTATGCCTAAAGAGAAGGATTTTGAGGCTTGGCCAGCGCACCAGCCTCAAGCCAGGGTTCTATGGGACGATGACGAGGAGGGTATGCCTCCCGTCGAAACAACGTACACGCAGGTTGAACTCTTGGGCTATCTAGATCACATTTACAGCCACGTCGACGCGTGGGTGGACGCTCTAGATTTGGACTCACAGAACTCCGGATTTTCGTGGTATCCAATCCCGAAGATTGATCACCAAGTGGTCAACGTGAGACACCTTGGAGGCCATGTCGGTCAATTGTCAGAGCTCTTGATGTCGCGGGATATCGACATCGATTGGGCAGGGAAGCGCTGACGGCCCGCTTCGGGGGCTTGACCGAGCCTGAAGAGCAGGTCTGGGTCGATTCAGTTGAAGCGAATTGGCTCGGAATCTCTGTTCAGTCAGTCAAACCGCTTAAAGGTGGGATATCAGGGAAAATGGCGGTCCTAGCCCTGTCCAATGGGTCACATGTCGTTGTCAGGCGACCGAACGAGCGGGTCTTGTCCCAAGAGGGCGGACTAGAGCGGGA
Source organism: Chthonomonadaceae bacterium (assembly GCA_016788345.1). GTDB lineage: Bacteria > Armatimonadota > Fimbriimonadia > Fimbriimonadales > Fimbriimonadaceae > JAEURO01. The sequence continues at coordinate 262 of JAEURO010000046.1, read as the reverse complement.
ATATTCCCAGCTCATGGCAATTAGCAAAATCGGATTGCTCGCTCCCAATCCGCAATACGTTGATAACTCGGGCTTTTTTGTTATGGAATTCTTGACAGGCATGCCAGAATTCGGGGCCCCTGCGCGTCCCGGTGTCATTGCTCAATATGCAGAATATCTAGCAAAACTGCACTCAACCGATGTCGAACAAAACCAACTGACGGACATTCGGAGGTTGAAAAACCCATGGACGCGGCAGAGCGACAGTCTTGCGGAAGGTCTT
>JAEURO010000045.1:14869-15166 GCA_016788345.1 Chthonomonadaceae bacterium | reverse complement strand
TCAGGGGATGATCCGCAACAAGTTCATTGGTGTTGACCCAAAAGTTCTGACAGAAGCTATCGAAAAGTTACTCAAGGAGTAGCTTGCTGGATTTTTGACTGCTTTGGTGACAGGGCAGTCAGATCTCCATCAATTCGGCGTCTTTTTTCTTTTGGACATCGTGGACTTCTGCGACATACTTGTCCGTCATGTCTTGGATTTTCTTTTCGTACCCCTTGAGGTCGTCCTCGCTCATCTCTTTGTTTTTCTGAATAGCCTGAAGGTGGTGAATGGCATCCCGGCGTACGTTGCGGACGG